>ONGJ01000058.1 GCA_900317375.1 uncultured Eubacteriales bacterium | reverse complement strand
GTCGCGCTCCTCCGCGCGGCGGACGCCGGCGGCGCGAATCATCTCATAGTACTCTCTGTCCCCGCGCTTCGCCAGATAGCGGTAAGCGATAATCGGCTGGGTGGAAAGGCGCTCACGGATGTTGTCGGGGTCGGCGAAGTCCAAAAAGCCCTCCCGATACAGATCGGTAACGCAGTTCTCGGCATACCAGGCAATGCGTTCCTGGAACGGAAAATGGATGCCCGCCGGCGTCTGGGTCGGATCGGTGGGATCATCCCGATAGCAAACGGCGTCGTCTTTGTCAAGGTTGACGTAGTAAACGCAGCGGTAATCCGCCGCCATGGCGGTGATCATGGCATCCGCCTGGGTCTTGGCGATGGTATCCGTCACATCCATGCAGATGCCCAGAACGCAGAGGCGCTCCTCGGGATCGACGAATTTGATCTTCGTCGTCTGAAAATGGCGCATGACGCCGTTCCGCTCGGCCACATCCTCAGAGTAAACATAGGGCTCGTCCATGGACAGCGCTATCCGGTCGCGCTCCATAAAATGCGCCGCGGCGGCAGGATGAAAGATCTGCGCGTCCGTCCGTCCGATGACGTCCTCCGGGCTTTTCACATGCGCGTAATCGGCGAAGGCCTGGTTGCAGGCCAGATAGACGCCGGTTTCCGCGTCCTTTGTGAAGCTCATGGCGGGCATGTTGTTCAGCAGCGCATCCATCGACTGCTGTTTTCTTTTTATCGAGATTCCCTTATTGTTCGCTTTCATTTTTCTTCCCCGATTCCAACGTTTTTCGCCTGTCAGTTTCCGATGCGCGCCGCGGAGGGCATGATCAGGTTTCGTCGTCGTATCCGCAGACCGTATCGGGATCGTCCTTTATTCTCTCCGCCGCGGCGGATGCACGTGCGAAGCGCTCTTCCGGATCCGGCTCACGCTTCGCATTTACAAAGACGCCGAAGCGCAGGCTGACCCTGTCCGCCATCTCTTTGTCGGCAAATACGTCGGCGGTGAATTGCCGCAGCAAAGACGCATAATCCTGCTGATGGGGACAGTACAGCAGGAAGGTGTCGCTGCCCTGCCGACAGCCGATGCCGCCGGTCTGCCGCGCCAGCTTCCGCAGGGCAGCGCCGATGGCGCTCAGCAGACGGTCGCCGAATTGCCTGCCGTATTGCTGATTGATCGCGTAAAAGCGGTTCACGTCGCAGACGACGGCGTCCAGCGTCGTGTCTTTGTAGATATGGTCGAGACGGGAGACATAGCGGAAGAAATAGTCCCTGTTCAGCAATCCCGTGAGCTTGTCGCGCTCCGTGTGGCGGATCAGGTCACGGTCCTCGGACAGCTCGATGCACTTGGCGATACGGGCCTTGACGATCTCAATATCCGGATACGGCTTGGGGATGAAGTCCATCGCGCCGATGCGCAGGCAGTCAAGCTCCGCCTCCTGATCCACGGTCAGGATGATCACCGGGATCGACATCAGGTCTTCATCGACCTGCATCTCGGCGATCACCTCGCGGCCGGACATGTTCGGCATGATCAGGTCGAGGAGGACAAGGTCGATCTCTCCGGCGTGGTCGCGCAGCACCTGCAGGGTCTCGACGCCGTCCGCGGCGTAGAAAATGTCATAATCCTCTTCGAGCAGGTCGCCGAGGATCTCGCGGTTCATCTCGATGTCGTCGGCGATCAGAACGGCCTTGCGCACGTTGATCGCGGGGATGACCTGCGGCTGCAGATCACTCTCGGACGGCTCAGAATCCGGGGAGAAAGCCTCCTTCATGCGCTGCTTTCGCTCGTACATAGCCTTGTCGGCCTCTTCGGCGACCTGCAGAAGAGAAGGATGTTTATCCTTGTCGTATTCCGCCATGCCGGCGGACACGATCCCTCCCAATCGGATCTTGGAACGGTCGGAGGGAACGGCATTGATCTGATTCATCAGCTCGTTCCGGACGCGGTAATCCTCGCCGGAGAGAATGGCGATGAACTCATCGCCTCCCACCCGGAAGACCGGACTTTTCTTGAAGATGGTACAGATCTTTTTACAGGCTGCCCGGATGCAGGCATCCCCTTCCTTGTGGCCATAGAGATCGTTGACTTTTTTCAGGTCATTGATGTCGAAGACTGCCACCGCAAAGGGTTCCTGTTCGCCCTTCTCAATGGCGGCATTGATCTTTTTCTCCCACTGAATGTATGCGTTTTTGTTTTTTGTCCCTGTGAGGGGGTCGATGTCTGCCATCCGCCTGGCCTCAGAAAGATTCTGTGCGGTCTCCTTTTGTTCCGTGATGTCGATAAAGACCCCGACGTAGGTGACGGGAGAGCCGTCGGGGCGGCGTATGGGCTTGCCCACAGCCCGGTACCAGCGGTAGCCTCTGTTCTTCGTCAGCAGACGGTATTCCACGTCATAGGTCTTCTGACCCGTATAGTCGGAGAGGGTGTCATGAAACTCCTTCAGCACCCGTTCTTTGTCGTCGGGGTGCAGCAGGTCGGACCAGGATTCCAGAACGTCCGGAAAGTCCTCCCTGCTGTGGTAGCCCAGCATTCTCCGGAACTCGTCGCTCCAGTTGACCCTGACCATCACGCCCTTTTCATCGAAGTCCATGGACCATTTGCCTGAGCCGAGCATCTCGTGAATGGTGTTGAGAGAAGCGGCTTCGCTTCCCAATGCAGCATTCAGTTCATTCACGCTCTTGAACTCACGGATCTCCGCCCTTTTCAGGTCGCAGACAAGCAGCATATCCGCAGCGATGCCGATCAGGGAAACAATGACCTTCTGCAGATTCTGGGGCGTGAACTGCGTAAAGCTGTGATCCGTGGAGAAAAAGAACAGGGTATAGCCGAACATGATCACGGCCGCCGTAATCCCGCCGCCGTATCCGAACAACGCGGAGCACAGGACAAGGCCCGCGATCAGAATCATATTCGGATTGGGAACATTGCCATAAAACACAAACAGGATCAGGGCAGCCATAATCGCTGTCGTTATAAGAATCTTTTTGGGCAGGCCGACCTGCAGCTGCATGAGCGTGTTCTTTCTCAGCTTATCTGCCACCTTCTGTCACCTCTCTGTTTTCAGATAACAACATTCTAAATCTGTATTATACCACAAAATCTTTCCGGGAGATGGTTTTTTTCCGGTGGAATAAAAAAAAATGCTGTTCGGTTGTCCGAACAGCGAGAGAAATATTTTTTGGGGAGCGGATGGACCGAAGGCTAGGAATTCAGCATGCGGAAGGCGGCGGCGTTGTCCCGGTAGAGCCTTTTGAACACCTGATAATTGCGCTCATAGATCTCTTTGTTCCCGGGATCGGGGATGTAGGTGTGATTTGCCTTTACAAGCCGGCAGGAAAGCTCGAGCACGTCAACCCCCCTGATGCCTGCCGCAACGGTCAGGGCAGCGCCCATGGCGCCGACGGACTGGGTGTTGTCGATCGTCTCGATCGTCCGGCCGGTAATGTCGGCCAGCACCTGACAGGTAAGCGGCGAGAGCGCGCCGCCGCCGACAAAACGAATCGGATCGGAGGTCTGCACCTTCTTCGCCTCACATTCCAGCAGCCAGCGCAGGTGATAGCAGATGCCCTCGAGAACGGCGCGAAGCATATCCCGTTTCCCGTTCTCCAGGCGGATATTGAAAAACATCGCGCCGGCACGGGAGTCCTCAAAGGGGCTGCGGTTGCCGTGGAGCCAGGGGGTAAAGATCACGCCGTTTGCCCCTGGGGGGACCTTGCTGACTTCGTCTGAGAGATAATCATAGAGACTTCGATACTTGCCTTCTATATCGGTCACTTTGATCGGCTCCAGAAAAACGCCGACCTCATCCAGGGCAAGATGATCCATGACCCATTCAAAGCACTTCCCTGCGGTCTCCAACTCGGCATAATAATTATAATAACCGCGTTTGGCCGACAGCGCGCCGGTGATCATCGCGCTTACGTCAACCGCCTGATGATCCATAAAGGTCGAAACCCAGCCTGAGGTGCCGATATAGATATGGGTGTCGCCCGGCCTTGCGCTTCCGGCACCGAGATTGACAAAGGTCACATCCCCGCCGCCGCCGTATACGGGGGTCCCTTCCGGAAGGCCGAGCTCGTCCGCCGCCTTTTTTGTCAGACCGCCGGCCAGATCCGTGCATTCGATAATCTCGGGCATATGCTCGGGCTTTACGCCGTACATCTTCAGAAGGCCTTTGTTCCAGCCCTCTTTTCCTTTGCGTGTGTCATAGAGGAAGGTCGCGAATGCGGAATCGGCGGTCATTGCGATCCTGCCGGTGCAGCGCGAGGTGAGATAATCGCCGACATCCAGCCACTTATAGACCCTCCTAAAGACATCGGGCTCGTTGTTCTCGACCCACTTGTACTTCCAGACCGGGTCCTTGACACTGGCGGACGCGGCACAGTTCACGCGCAGATTCCGCACAAGCTTCATCGCATCGCAGCCGGCCGTCCGGATGAGGCCGCCGCCCATGCAGTCCCTGAACTCTTTGACGCCCCGCTGATCAAGATAGTTCATCGCGGGCCGGAGCGCGGTGCCGTGTTCATCGACGAGAACCGTGCTCTGCATCTGTGAGCAGAAGGCCATGCCCCGAACATCCCCGGGGCTGACATCCGTTTTGCGAAACACCTCGCGCGTGGTGGAACACAGGGCAGCCCACCACTCTTCCGGATCCTGCTCGGCGCCGCCGTTATCCAGGATCGTAAGCCCATAAGAGGCCGAGGCGCCGGCCACAAGGCGGACCTCAGAATCGATGTCAAAGAGACCGGTTTTCACATTGCTGGTACCAACATCATAAATGATGATATACAACGCGAGTTTCCTCCGTGTACTGCAGTATTTGAGAAAGGTCCCGCACGAAAGCGGTCAGGGCTCCTTTTTCGCTTCCTCCGGCTTCTGCTCCGGCTTTTCCGCCGGCTTTTCGTCGGTCTTTTCCGCTTTGTTTTCCTCCGGCTTTTCAAACCACTTCGCCGTGTACTTGAAAAGCATCGGATAAACGCCGAGGACAGCAAAAACCACCAGGGTGTAGCGCACGGTGCGGACGAGCAGGGAGGCCATCTCGGCGGAATTCAGGAAATCCTGGCTGAAGGGCATTTTCAGCAGGGTGTTCAGCCCGAAGAAGACAGCGACACCGCCCACGACACGCAGGATGCAGCGGAGCACGCCGCGAGTGTTTTCAAAGTTGACATACTTCTGCTCGAACTCCATGGCCAGGGCAAAGCCCAGCAGCATCCCATAGCCCTCGAAGAAGTCATGACTGCGGCAGTAGAAAAAGCCGGGCAGGGTAACCAGCAGCATCATGGCGTAAAGCATGCGGTCGTTGTTGAGCTTCTTCTGCAGCCAGGGAACAAAGAGGATGACCGCAAGGCCCAGCAGCCAGCCGCAGAGGACGTCGGTGGGATAATGGACGCCCAGGCAGAAACGGGACACGCCGATCAGCAGCGCGAGAAGCACGGCGATCACCGTGAGGGCCTTGTTCTCCCGCTTATAGAGCGCGATGGAGCCGTAGACGGTCACCGCGTTTGTGGAATGGCCGCTGGGGAAGGAATACTCCTGAGCGGCGATATTGAAGATATCCGCGTCCTTCTTAATCGGCTTGAGACACTTGATCTCGGGCGTGTCAAAATACGGTCTGCGGCGGAGAACGGCGCATTTGATCATGGGATTCAGCACCAGGGCGAAGAGCGCGTTCATGCCCACGAAGCGGCCGAAGCGCTTGTCATAGCACCAGTAGATAAAACCGAGCACCGCCACGCAGGCCAGCTCCTCACCGAAGGCGGAGATAAACGAAGCCAACGAGGTCCCAAAGCTGCCCATATGTGCCTGCAGCCAGATGATCAGGTCAACCTCCCACTGGAAGAAAAAAGTATTGCCGGTCAATTCCATATCCTTGACCTCCTTTATAGAATGTCATGTTATTATAGCGCATTTCGGCGCCGCAGTCGAGGGGGTTCCAGAATGTCAACAGGAAAGATCAGAACAGGCGTGTGCCTGCACGCCCGTTCGTCCCGTCAGCCGGCCTCGGCAAAGCTGTCCACAAAGGCGTTCCATTCCGTCTGCCACTGCGCAAGCAGCGCCTGGGTCTCGTCCTCGGGAAGGCCGCCGTACAGGATGGCATTGCGGCACAGCTCCTTGATCTCGGCGATACCCAGATCCCAGGAAAGAATCACGGCATAATAGTCGTCGGTCAGCGGGGCATTGGTCAGGAACAGCCCGTCATCCGAGCAGATGACGACCGGCAGATCCTGCTGGAGATAGATCAGGCCGGGATGCAGACGCATGTCCGAGACATAGCCAAGGCGATAATTGCTGATGGGGCAGATCTCGAGGGCGATCCCCTTCTCGCGGAACTTCTGCAGGAGCTCGGGGAAGCGGTAGAGGTTAAAGCCATGGCCGACACGCGAAGCGCCGAAGAGATAGGCGTCGATCACATTGTCGTTTTCCATGCGGAGGCTCTCGCCGGCATGAAGGAAGGTCTGCAGGCCGCTTTCCCTTACCTCGTCCGAGAGGAAAAAGTCGGCATACTCGCTCAGAGGCTTGCTGGCATCCTCTTCGTTCACGAGGTCAATGCCGATGATGAAATCCTTCGGATTCGCGGGGTCGTATTCATCCTTGATGTCGCGGCTCAGGTGAATGACGCTGCGAAGGATCTGCTGGGCAAATTCCTTTTCAAAGAAACGGTTCTTGCCCGAGGTCCCGATCACGCGGACGGTAAAGTTGGGATATTCATCCTTCACATGATAGTAGGCGTCACGGACCAGGCGGATCCTGTTGCCGACACTCTCCTCATCGCCGAAGAGGATCAGCCGCAGCTCGAGCAGGTCAACGTTGTTCTCGCAGCTGTACCGGAAGCCCTCCTCATAGAGGGACTGCAGAAGCGCCTCGTCCGCCTGCAGCCCCATAACAACGGAAAAGAGGCGTTCAAAGCTGGCCCAGCGGCCGTTCGGCACATCCAGGTCCGAGCTCACGAGGATCTCGCGGAGCTCGGATTCGGAGAGCAGGCCGGAAGAGAGCGCCTCGTTCAGAGGGACGGCGTTATCCGGCGCGTTAGAAGCCACATACAGATAGCCGTATGTCGGGCCTTCCTCCGGGACGATGAACACCTTCCCGCTGTCCTTCAGGATCCGGATAAAGCGCGAGACCGGAATCACCTTGTCATCGTGGACATGCAGGTCCCCGCCCTTCGGGAACTCGCGGCAGAAGCGGTAAAGCTCTTCATGGACGGGCGAACCCTCCCAGTCGATGATCGCATAGGGGACGGTGGAGGGATAAAGCTGATCCGCCTCCTGCTTCATCCGGGTGAGCATATCGTCCAGCCTGCGCTCGTTCTCCGAAAGATTCTCCTCTGTCGGGATCCGGAGCTGATAGTCCTCGCGGCTTTCCGGCCCGGCGGCCTCGGCCGAAGGGAAGCACGCCAGAAGTGCGGCAGTCAGGATCATGCAAAGTGTTCTTTTCACGATCTCCATGAAAAAAGCCCCCCTGGTTTCTGAATCATCGGGAAGGGCCCCGTGTTAGAGGCCACATCCCTGTTCCAATATAACCAGTACGGAGGCAAAGGGCAAGCCTTTTTTTAATAAATGCTCTCTGACAGAAGCGCCCGGCGGGAAGCCGGGCGCTGCGGAATCAGAACAGGATATCGGAGAAGCCCTCGTCGTCCATGACGACGGCGGCGATGTTGCGGCGGTCAGCCAGGCTGACCTTGGACTTCTCAAGCTGGGCCGCCACGATGGCGGCCTCCTTCGAGAGGCAGGTGCAGAGGACGGAATCCTCGGGCTTTCTGATGACGGCATACATGGGCATGACACTCCTTTTCTTCTCTTCTTCTTTTATTCTCATATTCTCTTATTCTCAGATTATTCGCGGGACAGAAGCCGGAGCTCGTCCAGCATGGTGAGATAATCGATATCATCCAGGCGGCAGAGGCCGAGATCATCGGGCAGCTCGTCTATGATATCCATGATGTTTTCCATAGTTCACCTCGGTATGAGACAGGGGCGCGTCAGGCCCCGAGCGGCTGCAGGCTCCGGAAGGAGCCCATCTCGGCCGCGCGCTGGAAGATCAGCGCCTCGACGCGCTCGCGGATATCCGGACGGTCGAGCAGGAAGCTCTTGGTGCCGTCCCGGCCCTGGACGCGGTTGTCCTCGACCGTATACCAGGCGCCGGCCTTGTCGATGATGCGGAGCTTGACGGCCAGGTCGACCACCTCGCCGATGCGGGAGATGCCCTCGCCGTACATGATATCGAACTCGGCCTCTTTAAAGGGGGGCGCGACCTTGTTCTTGGTGACCTTGGCGCGGGTGTGGCTGCCGACGATCTCGCTGCCGAGCTTGAGCTGCTCGACGCGGCGGACGTCGATACGGACGCTGGCATAGTACTTCAGCGCGAGGCCGCCGGGGGTGGTCTCGGGATTGCCGTAGATGACGCCGATCTTCTGCCGGAGCTGGTTGATGAAGACGACGGTGCAGTTGTTCTTCGAGATGCAGCCGGCCAGGCGGCGCATGGCCTGACTCATCAGGCGGGCAAGCACGCCGACGGAGGAGTCGCCGATCTCGCCCTCGAGCTCGGTACGGGGGACCAGGGCGGCGACGGAGTCGACCACGACGACGTCCACGGAGCCGGAGCGCACAAGGGACTCGCAGATGTCCAGGGCCTGCTCGCCGGTGTCCGGCTGGGAGATCAGGAGGTCGTCGATATTCGCCCCCAGGGCCTCGGCATAGGCAGGCTCGAGCGCATGCTCGACATCGATATAGGCGGCCGTGCCGCCGGACTGCTGGGCGGAGGCCACGATGTGCAGCGCGAGGGTGGTCTTGCCGGAGGCCTCGGGGCCGTAGATCTCGACGATGCGGCCGCGGGGCACGCCGCCGATGCCGAGGGCCAGGTCCAGCGCCAGAGAGCCGGTGGAGATCGCCTCGACATTGAGCGGGATATCGTCGCCCAGGCGCATGATGGTGCCCTTGCCGTAGTCGCGCTCGAGGCGGGCGATGACGGTATCGAGGGCCTTTTTCTTTTCCTCCGGGGTGCCGTTTACGGCGGAGACCGGAAGGTCCTTCTTTTTATCGGGTTTTGCAGCAGCCATTTCCTATCCTCCCTGTTTCATCGGATGAATGGATTATCACACAGGAGCTGTCCGCTTGTCCGGACAGCGAGAAATATTTTCGGGGGCCTGCGTTAGCGGGCGGGGTGGCGGGTGCGGAAGGCGCGGATCTCGTCCGCGAAAAGCTCTTCCAGAGAGGCGGCATCGCCCTCAGAGGGCTGGTCGGAGGAGGAGACGACGCCGAGGACCCGGCCGCGGATGACCAGGGTGTTCTGCTCGCTCTTGGCGGGGTACGGGAGGGCCGGGTTGACGGAGCAGAGCGTATAGTCGGCCCCGACGCGCTTGATGACAGCGCCGTCGTCGGTATCGACAAGCACATCCTCACCCGGGTCGGCCGAGGAGGCGGCCTGGTAATAGACATAGTCGCCGCTGTGATAAACAGGCTCCATACTGCAGCCGTCGACGAGGGCAATGCCGTCGGCACGGGCATTGAGCTGATTGCGGCGGAGGAAGGTATACTCCGGCGGGAGGTCGGGCACCTCGCTGCCGGTGCCGGCGGCCAGAGAGCCGGGACGCACGAGGAAGAGGGCATAGTCCTCCTTCAGGCGGGCGTCGAGGGCACGCTGTTCCTCTTCCGCCAGGGCACTGACCAGACGGTCCGCCACCCGGCGGCCTGCGGGAGAGAGGGCACGGAGGTGGCGGACAACGCGATCCTCGAGCGGGGAAAGGCCATTCTCAGCCGGGATGCCGAAAAGCTCGTGCAGGCGGATATTCAGAAGCGTGCAGAGGGTGGGGAGCATGGCATAGTCCGGCCGGGACTTGTCGGCCTCCCAATTGACCACGGTGTTGCGCGTGACATGCATCATGTCGGCAAGGTCCTTCTGCGAGAGGCGGGCCTGCCGCCGACGCGCCTTCAGCAGGGCGCCGAACTGCAGCGGCGCGCCCTGGGCCCCGGGAAAGCCGACGACCGGCGCACCGGGAACGGAAACCATCTTATCATTTATCATAAATCACCCTCCTGCCCGCATGCCGCGCGGGGCGGAACAAAAAACTGCCTGTGACGAACCGTATTGACTGTGTCCGGGGCTATTATAGCACAAGTATCTTTTACATTGCAAGAGATAAATGCACAAAATTCTACAACTTTTTCCTTGCATTCCGGTTACAGGCCGGGTATAATGAAGCCCGCAAGCCAAACAAAGGAGGCAGCGGGCAATGCAGACGGAGAGAGAAACGGGCAGCCGGGCAGGCAGACGGACGGCGGCGGGACCTAAGTACTATACGGCGGACAGGGAGAACACGCTGGTGCGCTGGGCGCGGCCCTACAGCGCGGCGGAGATCCTGGAGGCGGTATTCCATCAGGACTTTGCGGCGCTGATCCAGGAAGAGATGGACCGGCATCCGAAGGCAGCCGCCATCGCCGCGGGGCGGGCGGAGGCGAGGGAATTCCGCCTGATCCGGCCCAATCAGCCGCGGGTGAGAAGCGCGTTCTGCCAGCCGGAGCGGTGCACGCGGGTCGACCTGATCTTCCGGCCGACGGTGGAGGCGACGGTCCCGGCGGGCCGGGAGGCAGGCAGCACAGGGGTGAAGCGGGAGCGCTTTCTGCCGGAGTATCGGATCAGCTATCTGCTGGACCTGAAGGAGATGATCTGCAGCAGACCGACGGTGGCGGCGGCGTGGCAGGTCCTGCGGGACGGGTTCACGGAGATGGGCGTCGGGGTCAGCGATGCGTATCTGCTGCCGGTGCTGGGTCAGGAGGACTACCCCGCCATCGCCAAGGCGTTTCTGCGCCGGTACTATCCGGAGGCGCTGGAGAAGGCGGCGGCCGTGGACGGACGGCAGCTGGCCTTGCGGATGGGCCTGAAGGTGCGGCGCGTCCGTCTGGAGAGCGGCAGCGAGGCGATGGGCCTCGTGACCTTTGACCGGATGCGCGTGCGGCTGCAGGATGCGGAGGGACGGGTCACGGAGGAGAGCATCCCGCCCATGACCGTGCTGATCAACACGGCGCTGTGCAGGACGGAGGAGGCGGAGAACACGACGCTGGTGCACGAGTGCTGCCACGTGTATCTGGACAGGCTGTTCTTCCGGCTGCAGATGCTGAGCGGGAAGCCGTGTACCGTCTCGATGAGCCGGAGGCGGCCGGGCGCGCCGCGGGCGGTCCGGGCGGCCGGGCCCCTCGCGTGGATGGAGACGCAGGCGGAGAAGCTGCCCGCGTACATCCTGATGGAGGAGAACAACAGCCTGTCGCGGATCGGGCAGCTGATGGCGGAGGGCGGCGGGGCACGCACGCCGGAGAACATCGGGCGGGTCATCCGCCGTCTGGCGGAGGACTTCGGGGTGTCGCGCAGCATGGCGCGGTGCCGGATGATCGAGCTGGGGTATCCGGAGGCGGAGGGCGTATTCGGGTACCGGGACAGCAGGCGGATCCCGGATCACGGCTGCGGAGGGGCGTGGCCGGGCGGGGTCAGCTATACCATATCGCAGGCGGACGCGGGCGCGCTGCTGCAGGAATCCGCCGACTTTCGGCGCGCGCTGGGGAGCAGGCGGTATGTGTATGCGGAGGGGCACTTCTGCCTGGACGAGCCGCGGTATATCCAGTCGGGCAGCGGGCCGGGAAAGAGCCTGACCGCCTACGCGCGGCATCACATGGAGGAATGCTGCATCGCGTTCGAGGTCGGCGGGTACCCGGCCGGCACCGCCGGGGAGGCGGCGTGGGCGGCACGCAAGAGGCCGGTGAAGGACCAGTATCAGACGCGGTACAGCTTTGCAGCCGAGCCCGAGACGAAGGCCGGGAGGAAGGAGAACGAGCTTTTCGCGGCGGATGCGCGGATGTGGGCGGCGCTGGAGGCCGAGCTGCCCGACGACATCGCGGGGGCGGTGCAGGTCATCCTGGACAGGAAGGGCCTGTCGCAGGAGGAGCTGGCGATGCGGCTGGGGGTCAGCCGGGCCGCGCTGCGGAAATGGTGCACAAGGGGGATGTCGCTGCGGCATGTGGTGGCGATCTGCATCGCGCTGGACGTCTGGGGGCACGTGGGAGAGAACCTGGTGCGGCTGGCGGGATACAGCTTTCGGATGACGGAGGAGCAGGAGATCCTGCACATGATGCTGTATGACACGAAGGATCTGACGGTGGCGAGGGCGAACGGGATCATGCGGCAGCACGGGCTGAAGCCGCTGACGGAGGGAAGGGAGGAGGAATTCTAAAAGTTCAAAGTTCAAAGTTCAAATAAAAATATTTTTATCATTTTCGGCACTGGGGAGGGTGCCGGATTTTTTTTACTTTTTTGGGGGAAGGCGGGGGATGCTGCGGGGACGGGGGCGGGAAAACGGGCACCCACGGGGGCTGCTGAAACGGGCGGGAAAAAGGGGTATGGTACAGGCGTCAGGCGGGCAGGGGCCCGGAAAAAAAGAAGAAAAAGAGGAGGAAAAAATGGGAAACACGGAGATGGAAAGGGTCACATTTTTCCGTTCGTACTTCGACGTCGAACAGCAGCTGAGCAGCAAAAGGGACAGGCTGGCGTTCCTGGAAGCGATCCTTTTTTACGCATTTGAGGGGAGGGTTCCGGAGATCACACCGGAGGCAAAGATCGTCTTTACGCTGGTGAAACCCATGCTGGATATCAGCAGAAAGCGGTCGGTCTGCGGGAAAAACGCGCGGAATCCTGCGCCGGGAATGCCCGAAAACACGGGGGAAAACCGACATTTTGCCGAAACAGAATGTTACACGAATAAGAATATGAATATGAAGAAGGAATATGAAAATGAAAAGAAGGAATGGAAGGTAAGGTATGACTGAATCGATGATACTGGAAAGCTATGACCTGGGCGGGGTGGACTGTCCGTACTGCAGGAACAGCGGGATGGTCACCCGGGTCGGAGAGGACGGGGCGCTGTACTCGCGCGAGTGCCGCTGCATGAAAAAGCGCATCGCCCTGCGGCGCATCCGGCGGAGCGGCATGAGCGACCTGCTGAGGCGATACCGGTTTGACAGCTATATCGCCGAGACGCCCGAGCAGGAAAAGATCCTGCGGCTGGCGCGGCGTTTTGCGGCGAAGGACAGCGGGTGGTTTTACATCTTCGGTCAGAGCGGCGCCGGCAAGAGCCACATCTGCACCGCCATCTGCGGGGCGCTGATCGAGCGGAGCAAGGACGTGTACTATATGCCCTGGCGGGATGAGAGCACGGCGCTGAAGTCGCTGGTGACGGACGCGGCGGCGTATACGGGCAGGATGCGGGTGCTGAAAAAGACCGAGGTGCTGTATATCGACGACTTTCTGAAGGGCGGGGACACGGACGCGGACATCCGCCTGGCGTACGAGATTTTGAACAGCCGCTACAACGACAGGGGGCTGCGGACCATCCTGTCGAGCGAGATGACGCCGGAGAAGCTGCTGCGGCGGGACGAGGCCCTGGGCGGGCGGATCTATGAGCGGGCGCGGGGCTATGTGCTGCAGGCCCCGCAG
>ONGJ01000033.1 GCA_900317375.1 uncultured Eubacteriales bacterium | reverse complement strand
GCGGGCTTCCGCTCGTCATAGCGGAAGTTGTCGTGGCCGCCCACCGCGCTGCGGAAGGACAGGTCAAAGGGGATGTTCACCGAAAAGACCATCCGCTCGGGCACGTGCAGCTTCTTGATGAGAAGCGCACGGGAGGCATCGCTGAGCTTGCCGTAGATCTGGGCGCGCACGGGGGCCTCGCGCTTGCGCTTGGAGAGCATGGTGGAGGTCTTCTGCCGCAGATCCTCCTTGTCCGCAATCTGGGAGAGGAAGACGTCGGCGTTTCGCGTGACCTTTACCACCGCCGACTCCAGAATCTTCTCCTTCTTCAGCAGCAGGGGCAGGAAGCGCCGGACCAGCTGGTCCGTCAGGACGATTTTCTGGCAGCCGTCAATTTCGAAGCTCAGGTACGCCGGCACACGGTGCATGGGGATGACGGCCATCTGCTGCGCACTGCCGCGGCCGAGGAAGGCGATGACGTAGCTCTCCTCCCCCCAGAGGAAGGGGAAGGGCTGGTTGAGGCTGATGATCTTCGGGAAGAGCAGGTTGCGGATATCCCCGAACAGCTTTTTGCTCATCAGCTCGTCGACCTTGCTGATCTTGTTGAAGGACAGCACCTCGACGCCGCTGTGCCGCAGCTCGGCGCGGATGGCCTTCCAGACGCTCTCCGCGAGGCTCTGCTGCTCGCGCGTGATGCGCAGGACCTCTTCCATAAGCTCGTCGGGCAGCATGCCGGAGAGCGGGTCCCTCTTGTCGGGCTCGAGCATGAAGCGGTGCGTCAGGATGCCGATGCGGACCCGGTAAAACTCCTCCAGATTCGACTGGTAGATCATCAGGAACTTGAGCCGCTCCAGCAGCGGCACGGACACGTCCGCCGCCTCGAGCAGGACGCGCTCGTTAAAGCTCAGCCAGCTGATCTCACGGTTGATGTAGATACTGTCTGTTTTTTTCTGTTTGTCCATGGTATTTCCAACTCACTTCTTTTGTTTTGCCCGACTTTGGCTTTCTGTAATTGCGCGGAAGTGGAGCTGATCCCTCGCCTTCAGGTTTCCCCGCCGCGCATTTTATTGTACCGGAAGTCTTCCCCCCAAAAAACTTAGCGCCCGCTGGATTTTGGTCAGAGGCAGAAGCTTTCCCTTGGCGCGCACGGGGCCAGCTTCCGGGGAGGTATTTATTCTTCGATTCTCTTTTCCAGGGCTTTGATGAGGATCTTCAGCGTCCGGATGCGGGCGTATTTTTTGTCGTTCGACTCGATGATGTACCAGGGGGCGTTCTCGGTGCTGGTCTTCTGCAGCATCTCGTCAACGGCCGCTTCATACTCCGGCCACTTCTCGCGGTTGCGCCAGTCCTCTTCGGTCAGCTTCCACTGCTTTTCGGGCGTGTTCTGGCGGTCGGTGAAGCGCGCAAGCTGGGTCTCCTGGTCGATGTGAATCCAGAACTTCAGCACCACGGCGCCCCAGTCGGTGAGCTGGCGCTCGAACTCGTTGATCTCGTTGTAGGCGCGCTTCCAGTCGTCCTCGCTGCAGAAGCCCTCAAGGCGCTCGACCATCACACGGCCGTACCAGGTGCGGTCAAAGATGCAGATATGCCCGCTGCGCGGCAGCCTGGTCCAGAAGCGCCAGAGATACTGCCGGTTCAGCTCATGCGGCTCCGGCGAGGCGATGGGCATCACATCGAAGCCGCGCGGGTCCAGCGGCTTGGAAATCCGCCGGATGTTGCCGCCCTTGCCGGCCGCGTCCCAGCCCTCGTAGCAGAGAATCACCGGAATCTTTTTGCGGTAGACCGTGTTGTGCAGCTCGCCCAGGCGCTTCTGCAGCTTTTTGAGTTCTTTGCGGTATTCCTCGTCCTCGAGAGAGGGCGAGAGGTCCACCTCGCTGAGCTTCTGCATCTTCTTCAGGGGGAAGCTCTCCTTGAAGGGTTTACCGACATATTTGCCGTTTTCCAGGACATCATCAATCGAATCCACCAGCAGCTGCAGGGCATCACGGGTCGCGGTCAGCTTTTTCGTGCCGTCCAGGATGTGCCATGGGAGAACCTTCCCGGTCTGCTCCATAAAGTCATCATAGGTATCCCGGAACAGCTTGTACTCGCGGTGCTGCCACAGGTCGTCATCGGTCACACGCCACTCGGTCTCGAAATTCTCTTTCAGGGCATGAAGCCGTTTGTGCTGTTCGTCCCTGTCGATATGCAGGAAGAACTTCAGCACCAGATAACCGCCGTCGCGCAGCTGGCGCTCGAACTCGTTGACCGAGCGGATCCGCTTTTTATACTCCTCCCGCGTGATGTCACGGCGCAGGTATTTCCGGACCGCGCCCTCCATCCAGCCCGAGTCATAAAACATGATCTTCCCGTTTTCGGGGATGGCGCCTGCGTACTGATACAGGAAGGGGTAACGCTCTTCCCGTTCCGGGAGCACCACCGGGGAAACCACATTGTAGAAGCGGGGGTCGATCTCGCTGATGAGGGCGCTGATCATGCTTCCCTTTCCCGCAGCCGCCCAGCCCTCGAGCAGGACGATGATGGGCAGCTTTGTCTCGCGGACCAGCTGCTGCTGTGCGATCAGGCGCTCACGCAGGGCCTTGACCTCGGTTTTCAGTTTTTGGTTGTCCTCGTCCTTCGCGCCTTTGTACTCTTTGAGCATTTTCAACCCCTCCAGGATGTGAATTTTCGTATAAGGTGCTTCTATTTTACGCTGTCTATGCCATGAAGTCAATTCAAAGTTCAAAGTTTCGCTATAAAAGAAAGGGGGCCGCAGCCCCCTTAAACTCTCGTCTTTGAACTTTGATCTTTGATCTTTTAACTTTATTATTTCTTTACTGCGGCTTTCAGCGCGTCCACCTTGTCGCAGGCTTCCCAGCGGACGCCCAGGTCCTCGCGGCCCATGTGGCCGTAGGCGGCAAGGCGGCGGTAGATCGGCTTGCGCAGGTCGAGCTCGCGGATGATGGCGCCCGGGCGGAAGTCAAACACCTCAGAGACTGCCCTGGACAGCACATCGTCCGATACCGTGCCGGTCCCGAAGGTCTCGACCAGGATGCTGACCGGCTCGGCCACGCCGATGGCGTAAGCCAGCTGGATCTGGCAGCGCTTTGCCAGGCCTGCCGCCACCACGTTCTTCGCCACCCAGCGCGCCGCGTAGGCCGCGCTGCGGTCTACCTTGGTCGGGTCCTTGCCCGAGAAGGCGCCGCCGCCGTGGGGAGCGCTGCCGCCGTAGGTGTCAACGATGATCTTGCGGCCTGTGAGGCCAGAGTCGCCCTGCGGCCCCCCGATCACGAAACGCCCGGTCGGGTTCACATAGAACTTTGTCCTCTCATCCAGCAGCTCTGCGGGGATGGTCGGCTTGATGACCAGGTTGATCATATCCTCGCGGATCTGATCCAGGCCCGCAAGCGGCGCATGCTGGGTCGACAGGACCACCGTGTCCACGCGCACGGGATTGCGGTTCTCGTCATACTCCACCGTCACCTGGGTCTTGCCATCCGGCCGCAGATAATCCACCAGCTTCTCCTTGCGCACCTGGGTCAGGCGCCTCGCCATTTTGTGGGCCAGGGAAATGGCCAGGGGCATCTTTTCGGGCGTCTCGTCGCAGGCGTAGCCGAACATCATGCCCTGATCGCCCGCGCCGCCGACCTCGTCGTTGGTGCCCAGGGCGATGTCGCTGGACTGTTCGTCGATGTTGACAAGGATGCCGCAGGTGTCGCAGTCGAAGCCGTACTTTGCCCGGTCATAGCCGATCTCGCGGATGACCTCGCGGGCAATCTTCTGGATATCGACATAGCAGTTCGTGCTGATCTCACCCATGATGTGCACGAGGCCCGTAGAGGCCGTCGTCTCGCAGGCGACGCGCCCGTTGGGATCCTTCTCGAGGATGGCGTCCAGCACCGCATCGGAAATCTGGTCGCAGATTTTATCCGGATGCCCCTCGGTGACCGACTCGGAAGTAAAGAAATAGTGACTCATAGCTTTTCTCCTTTTCTCTTATCCGTGCGCAGAAAAATGCCCCGGACGCATCCGGGGCACGGAAAAACATGCTTCAAAGCCTCATCTTTCGTCTCACCGCCGGATTTGGCACCTTGCATGCTGCAGGTTGCCGGGCTTCACAGGGCCGTTCCCTCCACCGCTCTTGATAAGGTGTTTAATTGTACCTGTATTATATCCGCTTTTCGTTATTTGTCAAGCCAAATAATCTGATATTTGAACTTTTAACTTTGAACTTTTAACTCTTCAACTCTGTCGCCGATGATGAGCCGGTATGTCTCGCCTTTCTGCAGACCCGGGCAGCTCAGCACCGCAGAGGAGAAGCTGTACGGCACCTCGTATTCCAGCAGGAGCGTGCCCTTTTTGTCCTCCAGGCGAATGACCGTCCCGCCGGGAACGCCGCGCCGGCTGAGGTAGTGAATCAGGCCCTGTTCGGACCCTTCGCCGAAGCCCTCGTCGAGACTGTCGCTGCCGCAGGCGATGACCTCGCCGCCGCTGATATTCAGCACGCCGCCGTTCTCGCTGCCGTAGTCCAGCGCCTTGGTCGACCCGCTGTTCAGCATGCTGACACAGACACGGCCGCCGGAGATGAGGATGTCCCCGTTCGAATCGAAGCCGTCGGCGTCCCGCCCCGTGCTGTTCACCACGGTGACGCTTCCATCGCTGACGGCGATCCGGGTCTCTTCGTCCGTCTCTGTGCCGCTGCCGAAGCCGGCACTGCCGTTAGCGTTCAGGCCGTCGTCCCGGGACGAGATGAAGGTCTCGCCGCCCGACACGTCGATGAGCCGGGCCTCGATGCCCTCCCAGCAGTCCGAAATGCGCACGGTCCCGCCCGCAATCTCGACCGCGGTATCGGCGTGGATGCCGTCGTCACCGGAGCAGATATTCAGCGTCCCGTCCTCGATGCGCACGGTGCCGGCAGCGCCGATCCCGTCCGCCCCCGCATTCAGGTTGACGGTCCCCCCGAGCATCAGCACGCTGTCCCCGGCGGCGAGGCCTTTATCCCCGCTCTGTACCGTGACCGTGCCCGAGGCCAGAATCAGACCGCCCTCGACCCCGGTCAGGGCGATGCCGTCATCGCCGGCGGAAAGCGTCAGCTCGGCATCCGCGATGCGCAGGGTGTCGTTGGCATGCAGGGCATCGCCGTCCGCCGTCACCGTGATGCTGCCGCCCGCGATAATCAGGTCGTCGTTCGAGACGATCCCGTTTTCGCAAGCCGCCAGGACCTCCAGGCTGCCCGTCCCGTTCAGGGCCAGATCGTCCCGCGAAAACAGCGTGCCGTCCACCCCGGCTGCCAGGACCTCGTCCCCGAAGCCCCTTGTCTCAAGCCGGTTGACCGTCCCCTCGGCGAGAGTCAGGAAGACTTTTTCCGCCTGCTCCACCCGGATGCAGGCATCGTCGCTGCAGCGGATATCCGCCCCACTCAACCGGATCCACACCTTGGATTCGCTGTTTGCATCCACCACCAGGCGTCCATCCTCCAGGGTCCCGGAGACCACGTAGCGCCCCGGGCCGGTGATGAACACGGTCTTGCCGTATATAAACGCACCGCCGCCCCGGACGACAGCCTCGGAGCCATTCAGCAGAATCCTCGTCGCGCCTTCACTTCTCCAGCTTCCGTCCCGGTCGTTTGCCGTAAACCAGGGCGACTCGGCATTCTCCCCGGCCTCTACCTCGGCCGGCGTCTGCAGCCCCAGCACCCTGCCGTTCATAAACAGGATCGTGAGGGCCAGCGTGCAGATCAGTACGGTGATGCAGATCGCGTCAATATGGCGATGTGTGGACACGTTCCGCTCCCCCTCAGCTCATATAGTCCCCGTTATAGCTGACCAGCACCGCCGATTCGACGCCGTCCATCTCGCTCAGTTCGTTGATAAAGTCCGTATCGCTCTCACGCAGGCGCACCTCGCAGGTCAGCTCAATCCGGCCTTTCTGTGCCGTCTTGCTCTTTATGCTGCAGCGCTTTGTGTGCTTGACCAAGTACTCCCGGGCCTTATTCTCGCTCTTTTGTCCGTCGCAGGTCAGCACCACGATGTACGGATTCGTCATCTCCTTGCGGTTGGCGAAAAGGAACAGGATGACCCCGATAAACAGGCTTCCGAACACCGCCAGTTGGATCATCCCCGCTGCCAGCACGATGCCCACGGCAATCGCCCAGAACAGGAAGGCGATGTCCATAGGCTCCTTGATGGCGGTACGGAAGCGCACGATGGACAGCGCGCCGACCATGCCCAGCGACAGCACCACATTGGAGGTCACCGCCAGAATGACCAGCGTCGTGATCATCGTCAGTGCAATCAGCGTCACGCCGAAGCCCGAGGAATACATCACGCCAGCATAGGTTTTCTTGTAGATGAAGAATATGAACAGGCCGACCCCGAACGCCAGCACCATGGCCAGCGCCATGTCCAGAACGCTGATCGCCTCGACATTCTCCACAAAGCTGGACTTGAAAATATCCTGAAACGTCATCTTCCCACTATCCCCCGTCTATTCACTCTGAACTATCAATTTGAACTTTGAACTCTGTACTTTGTTATTTGAACTTTAAACTTTGAACTTTGAACTTTATTCAAGGTTTTCGCCCTGATCATAATACCACTCTCCGTCCAAACCGTTCGTACCATAGTAGTGTCCCATCCAGTCGCAGTAAACCAGGTTCAGCTGCCACTGGGTAATCGGCTCCTCATAGGGGTTCAGATCCGCGTTGATCATCGCCAGCCATTCATCCAGGCGCGGTACCGCATAGCTGTAGCCCTGCAGCAGCTTCGGGTCCGCAGGCAGGGTATCAAAGCGAACATTCTCCTCTTTGCACTGCAGTGCCTGCCGCAGGAACCAGGCGATATTTCCGGAGTTCAGGTTCGTCGTCAGCCCCTCGCTCAGAATCCTGAGCACGGCCGGGGCATGCGGAATGTTCCCTGCGGTGATCATCTGCTTCAGGCAGGCCTTCAGGAAGGCATGCTGCACCTCGATCCGTCCCAGGTCCCCGGTGATATAGCCCTCGCGGTAGCGGCACACCGCCATCGCCTGAATGCCGTTTAAATGTTGATACCCCGGGTTCAGATGCACATACAGGCGCTTCTCGATATCGTCGAAGAAATACTCCATCTCCACGGGCACGTCAAAATCCACGCCCCCGATCTCGTCAATCACCTTGATAAAGGTGTTCAGGTCCAGCACCGCCCAGCAGTCGATGGGGATGCCGGTCAGCCACCGCACCTGCAGCATCAGGGCATCGATCCCGTTTCCGCCGAAGGCCACAGAGCCCGCGTATACCGCGTTGATCTTCCGGATTTCGGCATCCACGTTGATGATCGTGTCCCGGGGGATGCTGACAAAGGACATCTCATGGGTTTTGGTATTGACGCGTCCGACGAGGATCGTATCCGTGCTCATGCTCATCTGGTCCAGGCCGACCAGCAGCACCGTATACACACCGTCCTGCCGCTCAGTCTGGAAGGCCTCGCCCTCGGGCAGGGGCTCGGGAGTCGGGGTCGGCGTCGGGGTCGGCTCGGGTTTTGCCGTCGGCGTCGGGGTCGGCGTCGGGGTCGGCGCAGGCTCTTCCTGAATCTCCGGCGGACGCGCCCATAGGGCGTAAGCGCAGAGCAGCGTCAGCAGCAGTGCGCCCAGCACCGCCGCAATAATCCTGCTTTTATCCGTTATTCTCTCAGCTTTCAATTTCCGTCTCTCGTCTTTTCACTTTGAACTTCGAACTCTGAACTTTGAACTTTAATCTTTAATATACCCTGTTTCTCACGCTTCCGTCAAGTCCCCTGTACCGGAACACTCCACTTCCGTTGGGCCGGTCAGGTACAGTTCTTTCACCGTGCCGCCGTCTTTTACCAGGCGGATGGAAAGGGTCCCGCCCGGCATGGCCACCTGCAGCGATTCGCCCAGGCTCACCGCGATGGCGCCGGCACCGGTGCCGCAGGCCAGGGTAAAGTCCTCCACCCCACGCTCGAAAGTGATGGCTCTGACACAGCTCTCCCCCGTCGGGCACACAAAGCTCACATTGGCCCCTTTGGGAAAGGATGCACTGTACCGCAGCGCCCTGCCCCTCTCGCGCAGCGCATCCAGATCTTCAAAGGCCTCCGGCCCAACCCGGACCACCGCATGGGGAATCCCGGGGTTGCCCAGCTCGACATAGCAGCACGGCACTGTCTCCTCCGGCGTCACCGCCAGCCGGTGCCGGTCCACCACCGAGGGATTGTTCAGGCGCACCTCGTACAGGTCCTCCGTGATGCGCCGGCCCCGGATCTCGCCCGCCGTGGCCAGAAAGCGGATCTGCTGATCGTCGCGCACCAGGCCGTGCTCGACGCCGTATCGGGCGGCGCAGCGGGCACCGTTTCCGCACATCTCGCCCAGGCTGCCGTCGGCGTTATAGAACAGCATGCCGAAGTCCTCGTCCCCCGCGGCGGGGATGATGACGATCATGCCGTCGGTCTGTTCGCCCTCCTCCGGACGGCAAAGCTGCCGCGCCAGGGCACCAGGGCCCCGACGCCGCAGCTCGCCTTCCGGGTCTTCCAGAACGAAGAACGAGTTCCCCGCTCCGTTCATCCGGATCATTTCCATCATGTTCTCCTGTTTTATTTGAACTTTGAACTTTTAACTTTGAACTTTTCTAAGCTGCTTCTGCAGCCAGTCCTTGCCGTCCACATACTTCGACACGATGAAGGTCGAGACATAGTCCATCGCCGCGTTCACCATCGTGGCAGGAGGATCGACCAGGTCGCCCAGCGCCCACGCAATGGGAAGCGCAATGCCGATCTGCTCGGGGAAGAAGATGGAGCACAGCACCATCTCGCCCGTGCCGCCGCCGCCGGGAATGCCGGACATGGCCACCGAAGAGAACACCGCCACAATGATCGCCAGGATCGCCCGGCCGGTAGAGAAGTCCTGTCCGAAGATGCCGAACAGGAAGGCCACCTTGATGATGGCGCTCATGGCGGAGCCGTCCATGTGCATCGTCGCACCCATCGGGATCACGATCTCGCTGACATCCTTGGAGATGCCGGTATCCTCGCAGGCCTCCATGTTCGTCGGGATCGTCGCCACGGACGAGCAGGTGCCGAAGGCCACCGCCGCCGGTGCAAACAGGTGGCTGAACATGACCTTCTCGGCGCCCTTGCCGCCGCCGAAGCGGGCGTAGATCGGGGCAAAGATGAACATGTACGCGAAGGCCACCACATAGTAGATGATGATCGTCTTGCCGTAGGCACCGATCAGCGAGGGGCCGTAGGTCGCCACGAGGTAGGCAAAGAAACCGAAGAAGCCGATGGGTGCGTAGTAGGTGATGATGCGCATGGTCTTCATCAGACAGGCGTTTACGTCCGCCAGGATCTTCGCCGTCAGGGTCTCGCGTCCGCCGTTGAGCTGGACGCCGAAGCCGAACAGAATCGCCGCCACGATCAGGGGAAGGATCGCCCTGCGGCTGAACAGCTCGATAAAGTCAGGCTTGGTAAAGAAGTTGATGATCAGGGTCGGCACATCGATCTCGGTCGCCTCGGCGGTCTCGACCGCCTCAAAGCCCTGCGGCACGATGGGGATCAGGCGTACGATGATATACATAATAATTGCCGCGACGGCCGCCGTGCAGAAGAAGGTCACAATCGTGACGCCCATGACCTTGCCGGCTTTTTTCGCACTGACCATGTTGGCCACGGCGCTCGAAATCGAGAAGAACACCATCGGCACGACCACGCAGAACATCATGTTGATGAAGATGGTCCCCAGCGGTTCGAGGCAGGTGGCGCCCGGCCATACCGCACCGGTAATCGCGCCGGCGACCATGCCCAGCACCATCGTCAGCAGGAACCAGTTGTTCTTGAAGAAGTTGTTTCCCTTCATTTCCATAGTCCTCCTTTTCAGGGCCTGAATGCTCCTTATTATAGCTGAAATAAAAACACAGTAAATTGCGATTCCTGCTTGAAACTTTGCAAAAAGTGCGGTAAAATTGCTTCGCTTTGCGAAGCAATTTTACCTCGGAGGTGAAAGCATCCACTTGAAGAATTCAAACAGCATCAGTCGTGAGGGATACCTTCACGAAAATTATCACTATTTCCACCTCCGGGATACGGCCGGGCAGGAGCGGAGCTTTCACTTTCACGACTTTGACAAAATCGTCCTTCTGCTCTCGGGCAAGGTCGACTATACCGTTGAAAACACCGTCTACCCCCTCCAGCCCTGGTCCCTCCTCCTGGTCCGCCACCACGCCATCCACCGCGCCCTCATCGATGTCTCAGCCCCCTACGAGCGCATCATCCTTTATCTCGACCCGGGTTTCTTCGAGCGCGTCTTTCCCTCTGCCGGTCTCATGGACTGCTTCCGCATGGCCGACCGCACAGGCCGCTGTCTCCTGCTGCCGGACGAGGGGCAGCGGAAAGAGCTCAGTGCCTTTCTCACGTCCTTTGAAAAGGCCCTTCGGGATGAGCGTCCCGGCTCGGACACCATGTGCGACACCCTGATCGCCCAGCTGCTGATCACCGTGAACCGCATCTCGGCCGCCGATGCGCCCGCCGCCGACCGCGCCGTCGACGAAAAGATCGGCCGGACCCTCTCGTACATCAATGAGAACCTCGCTGCCGACCTCTCCATTGACACGCTGGCCGACCGCGTCTTTCTCAGCCGCTATCACTTTATGCGTCTGTTCAAGGAGCAGACCGGCAGCACCGTCCATCAATATGTCCGCCAGAAGCGCCTTCTCTATGCCGCCCGCCTCATCCGCGAGGGCGTGCCCGCGGTCCGGGCAGCCGGAGACGCCGGCTTCAACGACTATTCCGTCTTCCACCGTGCCTTCCGCACCAGCTTCGGCATCTCGCCCACAGACCTGAAATAAAGTGCAAAGTTCAGAGTTCAAAGTTCAAATATGAAGGAGAATTAATTATGAGTATGATTCGGGATCTCAGTCTTGCCCCATCGGGCGAAAACAAAATCGAGTGGGTCAGAAGAAACTGCCCCATCCTCAGAAGCCTTGAGGATGAGTTCAACAATACAAAGCCCTTCGCGGGAAAGCGCATCGCCCTCTCCATCCATCTGGAGGCGAAAACCGCCTACCTCTGCAAGGTACTGGCTGCCGGCGGGGCAGAGATGTTCGTCACCGGTTCGAACCCCCTCTCGACTCAGGATGACGTCGCCGCCGCCCTAGTCAAAGCCGGGCTGAACGTCTATGCCTGGTACGGCTCGACGCCGGAGGAATACCACGCCCACCTGAAGGAAACCCTCTCGCACCACGCCAACATCATCATCGATGACGGCGGTGACCTGGTAACCCTGCTGCATACCGAACTGCAGGACGAACTGCCCTACGTCATCGGCGGCTGTGAGGAGACCACCACCGGCATTATCCGCCTGACCGCCATGCACCGCGAGGGCAAACTCCGCTTCCCGATGGTCAAGGTCAACAACGCCGACTGCAAGCACCTGTTCGACAACCGCTACGGCACAGGTCAGTCCGTCTGGGACGGTATCACCCGCACCACCAACCTGATTGTCGCCGGCAAATACGTCGTCGTGGCCGGCTACGGCTGGTGCGGCAAAGGCGTGGCCATGCGGGCCAAGGGACTGGGCGCAAAGGTCATCGTGACCGAGGTCGATCCCATCCGGGCGATCGAGGCGGTCATGGACGGCTTCTCCGTCATGCCCATGCGCGAGGCGGCAAAGCTGGGTGACTTCTTCGTAACGGTCACGGGCTGTGCCGGCGTCATCACAGAGCCGGACATGCTGGAGATGAAGGAGGGCGCCGTCCTCACGAACGCCGGCCACTTCGACGTCGAGATCGACATGAAGCGCCTTCGCGAAATCGCGACGGAGAGCCGCGAGATGCGCCACAACATCATCGGCTATACCCTGCCGAACGGGCCGGCTTGTGAACCTCGCGGCCAGCGACGGCCACCCGGCCGAGATCATGGACATGAGCTTTGCCATCCAGGCCCTGTCGGCGAAGTACCTGGTCGAAAATGAAGGGAAGCTCAGCGAGCTTCTGATCGACGTCCCCCGCGAGGTGGACCTTGAGGTCGCCAACCGCAAGCTCCGTTTCCTCGGCATCGAAATCGACCACCTCACCCCCGCCCAGCAGGATTATCTGAACAAATCAACGATATGAAAACACTGATCAAGAACGGGCTTGTCTTGCTCTGGGAAGATTCCGGTTGGAAAATAGGAAAAAAAGACATCCTGATTTCCGGAAGCCGGATCGAATCCATCCTGAACCCTGATTCAAACCCATCTGAACTTTGCACTTTGAACTCTGAACTTTCCCAGTTTCCCTTTCGCATCATAGATGCGGAAGGAAAACTGGTGATGCCCGGCCTCATCAACGCTCATACCCACGCCTATATGACCATCCACCGCAATGTTGCAGACGACCTTGCCTTCTTCGACTGGCTGGATGCCGTGCAGCGGATTGAAGACCACATGACTGAGGAGGACGTCTACTGGACCACCCTGCTCGCCATCATCGAGATGCTGCGCAGCGGCACGACCTGCTTTGTCGACATGACCATCAAGTCGGCCAAAGAAAAAAGCGGACCGAAGTCCGCTGCCGCCGGTGCCGTATCGAACTCCGGTTTTCGCGCCGTGATTTCCCGCGGCCTTGCCGGCTTTGCGGAGTCAGACGAGTCCCACATGAAGTACGGCCAGGCTGTCTATGAGATGGAGCTGTTCAAGAATGAGCCCCGCCTGCAGTTTCTGCACGGCCCCCACGCCCCATACAGCTGCATGGCGGATTATCTGCAGAAGCTGACCGCTTCCGCCAGGGACCGCGGCATCGGGCAGACCATCCACCTCTCCGAGAGTCAGGCGGAGATGGACAGCATCCGAAAGGAGCACGCCGCCACCCCGATCGCCTATGTAGATTCGCTGGGGGTGTTTGACGTGCCCGTCATCGCGGCCCACTGCGTCTATGCCGCCGACGAGGACATCCGCCTCATGGCGGAGAAGGGGGTCAGCGTGGCCCTCTGCCCGAAAAGCAACATGAAGCTCGGCAACGGCTTTGCCCCGGCGCAGAAGCTGCTGGATGCCGGCGTCAACGTGTGCCTCGGCACCGACGGCTGCGGCAGCAACAACAGCCTGAACATGTTTTCCGAGATGAACGCCGCCGCCCTGGTCTATAAGGGGGCGGAACACCGCGCCCAGTGCGTCGGTGCCGCCGAGGTCCTGAAAATGGCCACCGTGAACGGCGCGAAAGCCATCGGCCGCGAGGGCGAGCTCGGCGTCATTCGTGAGGGCGCCCTTGCAGACCTGATCCTGATAAACCTGAACGAGCCGCAGCTGATCCCGCAGAACAACATCCTCTCTGGTCTCGTGTATTCCTCTACCGGCGCCGAGGTCGACACCGTCTTCATCGACGGCCGGATTCTGATGGAAAACCGAAAACTCACCACCATCGATGAGGAAGCGATCTACGCCCACATCCGTGACATTGTGGACCGGATCCGCCGCCCGTCCGCCACGACAGAATAGCGAATCCCCGCCAAAAAGTGGGGATTCCTGTTTTCTGTTTTCAGTTCAGCTCCGCCATCCACAGCCCGTGCAGGTTGCAATACTCATAAGCCGCCACGACGGGCTCCGTCACGCGGAATGTGGCCGTGGGCGTCTGCCCCGGCTTCAGATAATGCATCTGGAATCCGGCCTCTGTCACCAACACAATCCACTCGATATAATGCGCGGGAAGGCTGGGGTGTTCGACCGACCCGACCGCCACGGTCACCTCGTCCCCATTGACGGAAATGACCGGCACATGTTTTTCGTTCGACGCGTCCGTCGTGTTGGCCTTCAACTCGGTCCCGACCGGCAGGCTTTTGTCCGAGATCACAATCTGATCCTCAATCTTATAAAACTTCATGGGTTTCCTCTCCTTCCTGTTTTTCTCTACGACCTCAGTGCTTTCAGCTCTGAACTCTGATTTATGAACTATAATCTTTGAACTCTGAACTTTCCTAAAAGATCACCCTGTCGTCGAGCACCGCCTTCAGGTGCTTTCCGTAAGGGCTGTTCCCGTACCGCGCCGCGCTCTCGGCAAGCTGCTGCCTGTCGATCCATTCGTACAGATAGGCGATCTCTTCCGGAGCTGAGATGCTCATCCCCTGATACTGCTCGATCATGCAGACGAAATTGGTCGCCCTGCGCAGAGAATCGATCGTTCCCGCGTCCATCCAGGTGTAGCCGCGGCCGAACAGCTGGGCGGTCAGGCGTCCCTCCCGGAGATATATCTCGTTCAGGCTCGTGATCTCGAGCTCTCCTCTGGCGCCGGGTTTTACCTGCGCCGCCCTTTCGCTGACGCCTGCCGGGTAAAAGTACAGCCCCACCACGGCATAGTTGGACCTTGGTTTTTCCGGCTTTTCCTCCAGACTGATCACCCGGAAGTTTCGGTCTCCGTCCGCCATTCTTTCAATCTCCATCACGCCGAAGCGTTCCGGGTCTTCGACATAGTATCCGAACACGGTAGCCAGGCCCTGTTCCGCCGCTTCCGCGGCCGCTGCGAGTCTGTTGGCCAGGCCGTTGCCATAAAAGAGATTGTCGCCCAGGATCATCGCGCAGGGCTCGTTTCCAAGAAACTCCCTCCCGATGGTAAAGGCCTCGGCCAGGCCTTTCGGCTCCTGCTGAACGGCATAGTCCAGCCGGATGCCGAACTGGCTTCCGTCCCCCAGCAGGGTCCGGATCCGCGGTGTATCCTCCGGCGTCGAGATCACAAGGATCTCCCGAATCCGCGCCAACATCAGAGTCGACAGCGGGTAATAGATCATCGGCTTGTTGTAGATCGGCAAAAGCTGTTTGCTGATCACAAGCGTCAGCGGGTACAGCCTCGTCCCGGCCCCGCCGGCAAGAATGATCCCTTTCATACGCTCTCGGTCTTCCTTTCCTCCGGTCTCTCCGGAAACATGCTCACCTGGCCCCGCGTCCGCAAAGGACAATCTTCACCGTCTTCAGCAGGATGCGGATATCCAGCCCGATGCTCCAGTTGTTGATATACTGGGTATCCAGGCGGACGACCTCCTCAAAATCCGTGATCTCGCTGCGGCCGCTGACCTGCCACAGACCCGTGATGCCCGGGCGGACGGACAGTCTTGCCCGATGGTGCAGCTCATACCGCTCCCACTCGTCCAGGGTGGGTGGCCTGGTCCCCACCAGGCTCATGTCCCCCTTCAGCACATTGAAAAACTGCGGAAACTCGTCCAGACTGGTCCGGCGGATGAACTCGCCGATGCCGGTCTTTTTTGTCCCGTCCGGCAAAATCCGGTTGCCGATGATGCGGGGGTCAAACTCCATTTTGAACATGCGTCCGTCCGAGACGCAGTTCTGATCCTGCAGTTCGGCCTTCCGCTCTTCCGCGTCCACGTCCATCGAACGCAGCTTCAGCATCCGGAAGTGTTTGCCGTTCAGGCCGATCCGCTCCTGCCGGAAAAGGATCGGGCCGGGCGAGGCGATTTTGATCAGCGGTCCGACAATCAGAATGATCAGCACGGCGGCAAGGCTGCCGACGAGCCCTCCCGCCAGATCCGCCCCGCGCTTGAGCAGAAGCTGCAGGGGCGAGGCCGTGTTCGCCGCGTGGGTCAGTACGTCGAATCCGTATACCTTTTCAACGAAGCTCTTTCCGCCCATGGCGCCGACCGGCAGCAGGATATGCACGGGAATCGCCATCTGCCCGCACTGCTCGATCAGCCTGGAGACCCCGTTCTGCTCCGCGGCGGGACCGTCCGCCGCCTCCGTTTCCGCCTCCTGCGTTGTCTGTCTGGCCTTTCTGGCATAGTCGGGGAAGCTGTCATAGAGGATGCTGTCCACGGAGGGCGGGATCCCGGCTGCGGCGTTCTTTCCCACCGAAAGCGAATCCGGGCAGAAGAACACCTCGTCCACCCATTCGCGGCAGATATACCGGGCCGCGTTGTCCAGGTTCGCCACCACCGGAAGCCCTGCGACCGTCTCTCCCTCCGCGTCTCTGTCCGTCAGGACGACCCCGACGACCCTGGTCTCGTCGGCCGACGCCTGCGAGCCAAGCACCACGCCGACCGCGTCCTCGGGCGCTACGAGGATCATGCTGTTTTTTATATGCTGGTCTGCCGTGCGGTTCAGATGCCGCTTCCACAGCAGGCGGAACAGATAGGAAAACAGGAAATGCGTCAGCGCCGTCGTGCTCAGAATCACGCGGCTGTACACGCTGCCCAGCTTCATTGTGAAGAGGAACAGGGTAATCCCGACAAAGACCAGCGCAACCTGGCGGAGGGTCTGTGCTGCTTCCTGATAATAGCCCCGCTTCAGCACGCCGTGCATGGTGTTGAAAAGCACCGCCACCGCGACGTCCAGCAGCGCCAGCAGGATGCCGAGACTGCGGTAGTCCGGGTCAGAATAGACAAGAGCCCCCGTGCGGTTATACAGGCAGTAGCACAGGTTGAAGGCCAGCTGCTGGGCAAAGACGTCCCAGAGGATGAAATCCATATGTTTGATCCAGCCCTGACTGCTGCGCTTATACATTTCAGAATCACCGCCTTCCCCGGTCAGCCGATCACCTTTCCGATAATCTCTTCCGCGCGTATCGTTCCGACCGCTTCATCCCTGCTGTCTCGGCTCTCGGCAGTGTTGTCGCCGATGACCACGTATTCCCCCTGCGCCGGCCGGATCTCTTCCTCGAGGCACCCCGCGCGGTCGAAGGCGCCCTTTTCGTAAAGGGGCGATGCCTCTCCGTTTACAAAAAGCGTCCCCTCTGCAATCTGCACGCGGTCTCCGCCGCAGGCAGCGATCCGCTTGACCAGGACCGCCTTAAAGCCCTCGCAGTGAAAGGCGATCACATCCCCCCTGCGATATTCCCGGCTGTGCCTGTCCAGTACCACGATTTGCATGTTATGATAAGCCGGCAGCATGGAATCGCCCCGGATCAGCATCAACCGGAACCACCCGGCCGACACATACGCACAGGCCGCCACGATCGCGGCCAGGATAAGGGTCGTGCACATTGTTTTCTTCACGGCGCTCGCCCGGTGCATTGGCTCACCGTGTCCCGAGCCAGGTCATGAAGCTCTTTTTGTTCTCCTGCGCCGCGGTCGTCGGCCGACCGAGATTCTCCCGAGCGCCGAGGGAACAGGCGGCTTCCAGGAAGCTCAGCTCGCCTCTGCTCTTTGCCGCCGCAAGCTCTCTGTCCAGGCTGTCATAGTCCCCGACCCGCACGGCATGGGGATAGCCGCAGGCCCGGGCGATGCCGACAAGGTCCACGCCCGCCGCCGTGGGCATGCCCCCGACGGTCTCGTGGGCGCCGTTGTTGATCACGACATGCACCAGGTTCCCGGGCCTGTACTCGCCGATCACGGCCATCGCGCCCATATGCATCAGCATGGCACCGTCCCCGTCGATGCACCAGATTGTCCGCTCCGGTTTCCGGATCGCCACGCCGAGGGCGATGGAACTGGCGTGCCCCATCGACCCCACCGTCAGGAAATCGTATGCATGCCCCTGCCCGTTGGCCTCGCGGATTTCAAAGAGCTCTCTGCTCGCCTTCCCGGTCGTGCAGATAATCGGGTCCTCACCGCTGACGCGGACAAGGCGGCGGATGATCTCTTCCCGCTTCATGCTGTTGTCGTTCTCGTAGAAGACCTTCGGTGCATCTGTCAGTGCGCCCTTCCGGACAACGAAGGCGGCACAGCTCCCCGCGGCCAGAAGAGTGCGGAAACCCTCCATACTCCGCCGCAGCTCGGCCTCGGTCGTCTCTTTCCCGATGACGGAATAGGCGATCTCCAGATCCTCCAGCAGCTTCAGCGTCACCTCGCCCTGGTATATATGCTGCGGCTCGTCGTGCACCCCCGGCTCGCCTCGCCATCCGATGATGAACAGGCAGGGAATCCCGTAGACCCGCTCGTGGAGCAGGCTGGCCATGGGGTTGACGATGTTTCCCTCGCCGGAATTCTGCAGATAGACCGCTGCCGCTCTGCCCGTTGCCAGGTGATAGCCCGCCGCCAGCGCCGCGGCGTTGCCCTCGTTTGCCGCGATGATGTGGTGCCGCGCGTCGGTGCCGTATTTCGCCGTTAGGCAGTCGCAAAGGGCTCTGAGCTGGCTGTCCGGCACCCCGGTGTAGAAATCGGCGCCGACGATCTCGATAAAGTCTTCAACCTTCACTGTTTTCCTCCGACAGAATCCTGCGGTAGAGCGCGTCGATTGCCGCCGCGTCCAACGTGACGGGGTGGTTTTTCATCCGGACCGGATTGACCGAGGTCCTGAGGATGGCAAACTGCGCCTCCGTTGCCCCCGGCACGGAAAGCCCCAGCCCGTCGAAAATCCGTCCCAGCTTTTCGGCGCCCTGCGCCGCGTTTTTCTGGCCCATGGCCCGCCCGATGTCGTCCAGCCTCCCCTCGAGCCACGCTCTGCCCCGCGGGTCGCGGCAGAGCGCCGTATGCTCCGTCATCCAGGGGTACAGAACCCGGTCGCAGAGGGCGGCCGCGTGCCCGTGGGCACAGCCGAACAGCGACGTGATCTTGTAACACATGGCATGCCCCGCCGTCGTCTGGGCGAGGTTGATGGCCCGGCCCGCCGTATGCGCGGCCATCAGCATCCCTGCGTTTCCCTCATCGGTATTCGCGAGGTATCCGTCCATATGCCGCAGGACCGCTTCCGTCGCCCGTCTGCTGTATTCCCGGCTCTCCTCCGTGCTGTTAACCGACCAGAAGGATTCGATCGCGTGACAGAGGGCGTCCATCATGCAGGCCTTCCTCTGGTATTCCGGCAGGGTTTTCAGCGCCCCCGGATCCAGCAGAACCGCATCCGGGATCAGGCTTTCGTCTGTCACGCTCTGCTTTTCGCCCTGCTCGTAGATCACTGCGAACCGCGTCGCCTCCGAGCCGGTCCCAGCCGTGGTCGGCATGGCCAGAAAGGGGACGTCCCGGCCTCCCCCCTCCTGCCGCAGCCAGGCCCCGTCCGCGCCGTCCCCGGGCAGACAGGCCCAGAGCCGGATGCACTTGGCCACGTCGATGGCCGAGCCGCCGCCCACCGCGATCAGGCCCTGGCAGCCTTCCCTGCGAAACAGCGCCACGCCCTCGCGCACGGATTCATAGACCGGGTTCGGTGCAAACGCCGAAAAGCGGACAACCCGGATGCCAAGGCGTCCGGGAAGCGCCTCGAAATAGCGGCCGATCGCTTGCCGCCCGATGGATTTCCCGCAGACCAGCAGGACCGTCTCAGCCCCGCTGTCTCTTAGCCATCCGTCCAGCTGGCTGTAGTCGTTTTCCGCACCGATGATCGTCTGTTCCATCGTCATATCTCCGCCGGGATCAGCCGGATGATATCCTGAAACGGCATCAGCATCCCGTCGCACTCCTCCGCCCTGTGGCAGCGCAGGATCGTCTCCGCGGCCTTCTGCATGGCGGGTACCTCGGCCCGCATAAGCTGGTTGGCATAGATGATGATGCTTGCCCCCCGCCGCTTCCATTCCTCTTCCCGCACGCTGTTGAAGCTGGTGGGTACCAGCACGACGGGCGTCGCGGGGTCCTTTTTGCGAAAGCGCTCGAGAAACTCGAAAATCTCCGCCGGGTCCTTCTTCCGGCTGTGGATCATGACGGCGTCGGCGCCCGCGGTGACATAGGCGTACGCGCGTTCCAGCGCGTCCTCCATCCCCTGCTCCAGGATCAGCGACTCGATCCGCGCGCAGATCATGAACGCCTTCGTTCTCTGCGCCTTCTTGCCTGCCCGGATCTTGGCGCAGAAGTTCTCCGTGTTCTCCTGTGTCTGCAGCACCTCGGTGCCGAAGAGACTGTTCTTCTTCAGGCCGGTCTTGTCCTCGATGATGACCATCGACACGCCCAGGCGTTCCAGCGAGCGCACCGTATAGACAAAATGCTCGGCCCTTCCGCCGGTATCCCCGTCGAAGAGGATGGGCTTGGTAGTGACCTCGCTGATGTCCTCCACCGTGCGAAAGCGCGAGGTCATGTCCACCAGCTCGATATCCGGCTTTCCCTTCGCCGTCGAGTCGCAGAGGGAGCTGATCCACATGGCATCGAACTGACGCGCACCGCCGTTTTCATGCACGACGGTGTTCTCGACGATCAGGCCCGTCAGGCCGTCGTGGGCCTCCATCGCCGTGACCAGGCCCTTCGCTTCCAGCATTCGTTTCAGGCGTCCGAGGCGGACGTCCGGCATGGCGAGGTCGGCGCGCGTTCTTGCCTCGATCTCGCGGTACCGGTCGTCCCGGCTGTACGGGAACTCCGCCAGCCTTCCCCCGTAGGAGGCGAGGATCGCGCAGACCTCGTCCCGGATGGGCTTCTGAAAGCCGCTGCACCAGTCGTCCCCGTGCACGACCACGTCGGGCCGGTATTTCTCGAGGTTCTCGCGGTAGCTCAGGCTGTTCTGTTCCACGACCTTCCAGACGCCCGCGATGTTCTCGAACATGACCCGGCGCTCCGCCGCGGGTACCAGGGGCATCCGCTTATAGGACGCCACCGCCTCGTCCGACAGCACCCCGATGATCAGCCTTCCGAGCCGCTGGGCTTTTTTGATGATCGCGATGTGCCCGCCGTGGATGATGTCCGTTGAAAAGCAGAGATAGACCGTGCGCGCCTCGACCGCCTTCAGTCTCGCGCTCACGGCCGCCAGGTCCTCGGCGTTGTCGATCTCGGCGCAGAGCAGGTTCTGCATGTCCAGCGCCTCGATGTCGGCCGCCCCGTCCAGCGTGTTCAGGGCCTCCTCGGCGTAAACCCCGGTCCTGCCCGCCTCGCAGAACGCCGTGATCCGGTCCAGCCACCGGCGCCAGTCGTCCCGGTGCAGCTTATAAAGCGGCTGCGCCGCCACGGCGTCGTCAAAAATGCCCGTGCCGACGGCCGTGACCCGGCCGTTCAGCACCCTGGCCTTGAAGTCCTTCTCCGGCAGGGGCAGCGTGGACGACACCGCCATGCAGGACGCCTCGCAGGCCAGCATCCGGTCCAGTACCTCGTTTTCGAACACCAGGTCGCCGTGCATCATCAGGATGTCGTCGTCCAGCGCTTCCCTGGCGCAGTAGATGCTGTAGATATAGTTGGTCCGGTCGTAGAGGGGGTTTTTGACAAAACGGATGCGCATCTCCGGTTCCAGGCCCCGGCAGGCCTCCTCAAGTGCGCCGTCCAGGTATCCCGTCGTGATCACGGCCTCTTCGATCCCCGCCTCGGCGATCATGCGAAGCTGGCGCGAGAGGATCGTCTCGCGCGGCGAGACAGCCGTCAGGCATTTCGGCTGTCCTGCCGTGAGCGCGCCCATCCGCGAGCCGCGCCCGGAGTTAAGAATGAGTGCCTTCATCCTGCTGTTCGTCCCGGATGACGATCTCGTCGCTCTCCACTTCCTTGCCGCGGTTCTCGTCGATGTTCAGGGTCTTGCTGATCTTCTTTTTCGCCCGGCGGTAATAGATCCCCGCGATGGCGCCGACGGCGATCACCAGGCCGGCGATGGCCTGGATCATATAGGTCATGACCGAGGGGTCGATATAGGCCTCGCCGTTGACCCCGAAAAAGAGCATGGCGCTGACGGCGGTCAGCAGGCAGGCCGACAGCATGGGCAGGCTTCTTTTCATTCCGTTTGTTTCTCCTTCTTCTGTCTGATTTTATCCTGAATGCTCCGGGCCAGGTAGTTTCCGCCCACCTCGGCAGCCCCGTCCAGATGGTAGATCCAGCGCTCTGCCAGCGCCGCGATCCGCTCGCGGTACTGCTCGCGGTTTTCCAGCAAAAAGGCAGCCGTCTCAGCCGTTTTGTCCAGCTCGCCGAGCTCCAGGCTCTTGCCCAGCTGATCCCGCAGACTCAGGTTGACCGACTCCGTCGGGATCTCCCGATAGTCGGGGTTCATGATCTTCATCGGCGTGTTGATGAACAGCACCGGGCGCAGCGTCGTAAAGGCGTATTCCCAGCTGATCCCGGACCAGTCGGTGATCAGCAGGTCCGCCTCCGTCACCGGGCTGTCCGACGTAAAGTCCGTCTGAATCCGGATGCCGGCGGGCTCGTATTTCTGCTTCAGGGCCTGCATGGTCCCCTGCTTCTGGCGTACCTCCTGGGGGTGGGGCCGCACGGTGATTTCATAGCCGCGGTCCTTCAGGCCGTCCAGAATCACCTCCAGGCAGCTGTCGATGATGTTGTCCTTCTGCCAGGAGGGTGCGATCAGGATTTTTTTCCCCTCGCCCTCCGGGTGCGTCTGCGCCCGGTACGCCGCGCGCAGTTCGTCGATCAGCGGGTATCCCACCTCCACGAGTTTGCGCGGGGCCAGGCCGTAGACGGCCTCGAAGGCCTCTTCCTCCGCCTTCTGGTGCGGTCCGGCGCAGAATATCGTGTCAAAGTGGTCCGTACAGCCCCGCCGCATCAGCATCGCGTGGTTGTTCATGTCGTGCTGGACATAGACGTATTCGATGTCCCGGCGCACATAGCTTCGCTTGATATGAAAGTTCTCAAGATCCGGCGTGGTCATCACGACCATGTCCGCGTCCATCTTCATCATCAGCGTGATCAGCCGGTTTTCACCGATATAGTAGGCCCGGATCCTGGGGTTTTCCCTTTCCATCTCAAAGATGCGGTCTTTCGCGTCCCCGGTGATGTAGTGGATGGTCAGGTTCGTGTATTTCAGCAGGTATTCGATGTAGCCCCGGAAATATTTATAAAAGCCGCCGCCCTCGGAATAGAAGACCAGGTGCTTGTTCACCACCGAGAAAAAGCGCCTGTAGTCCGCTTTCTCCCGCTTTCTGTCCTCGCGGTTAACCCGGCCCTTCAGGGCGTCCAGCTCGCTCAGTTCTCTTCGGCTCTGTTCCAGGGCCGCATAGTCCACGTATTTCTCCGGCGGCTGCAGGGCGTTCAGCACCAGCTGCTGCAGGATGCTCATCAGGTTGCTGCAGATCCAGTACAGCACCACGCCCAGCGGCACGAAGGCCCCCAGAAACAGCGAGACGGCGATGGACAGCCCGTTGGTGGCCCACTGGCTTGCCCGGCTCTGTTCCCGCTGCAGCGAGTTGAGGCGGTTCTGGGCCAGGCCCAGGGCCAGGGCCGAAAGCCCGGCCGCCGCGGGCGCCAGCAGGGCCGCGCCCCCCGCCTCGGCGGGCAGCCGCGACAGCGCGCTCTCCGGAGTGCTCAGCGTGATGCGCACTGCGCCGATCACCCCGATCAGCAGAAACAGCTGCAGGAACAGCGGCACCGTTCCCGCCAGCGGCCGGTAGCCGACCTTCTGATAAAGCGTCCGGGTCTCCTCGGCGATCGTGTCCCTGTCCCCGTAATACCGGATCTTCAGCCGGTTGACCGCCGGCATCACCGATACCATCTTCAGGCTGTTCCGGTTGGTCCACAGCGCCACCGGAAACAGCAGGATTTTGGTGACCAGCGTGAACAGCACGATCCCCCATCCCCGGCTTCCGACCAGGGCACAGCAGCGGTTCAGGATCCCGCCCAGAAGGGAAGATACCACACCCATGCTTTCTTCTCCCGGCTGTGCGGCCGATCCTGCCGCCGGCACGATCTGCATCGAGCGGATCAGCAGGGCAAGCGCCCGCTCATCCGTGCTCTCGCCCACGGAGGCCGGCGAATGCGCGTCCGGCAGCTCCAGCCGAAGCTCCAGCGTCCCGCTTGCCGCACATTCTGACGGGATGCGGATTTCCCGCTCTTCCTCGCCCGCCGCCGTCAGCTCTGCCACCGGCGTCCCGTTTGCGAGGACGCGCACGCGCTGCTCCCCGTGAAAGCTGGCATACCCGATGCGCAGCGTCAGGTCCCCGGCCGTTTCCTCCGGCAGACGCAGGCGCAGCGCTGCTTCCTTTCCGTCTGTCCAGGTGCCGTCCTCCTCCGGTACGGAAAAGCCGCTCAGAATGAATTCCATCCCCGAAGGGTCAGCGCGGGTAAAGCCCGCGTTCGTCCCGGGCACATAGCGAAAGGCCGTGAAGCAGTCCTCGAGGCTCTCACCCCGCTTCGCCTTTCTCAGTCTCATCTCGCGAAACACCGTGCCCGAGGGCGTCATCGCGGCGCTGTCCGCCTCGCTCTCCGGCCGCTGAAAGCGCAGCTCAAGACGGCCGTCCGGGTCGATGCAGTCCTCCGGGATAAAGACCCGGATCGGCCCCACCCCGGGAGAAAAGGCCTTTTCGGCCACCGGCACCCCGTTTGCGGTCACCGTCAGGGGCCCCGGGATGCTGCTGTCGGCGAGAAGGATCTCCGCCGTCAGGTCCCCGTTCTTCCCCTTCAGGTCAAAGGCCATCGCAGCGTCCTGCATCAGCGTTCCGTTGGATATGCCGTACAGCACATAGGGATAGGCCGACCTGCCCTCCGTAAAGGCAAGGCGGCTGCCCGGGCGGTAGGCGCGGTCCTCGCCTTCGGCGATATAGCTTCTCCCCGTGGGTTTCAGGCTGCCGGGCTCGGAGGCCGACCCGTCACAGAGCATCTCCTCCATCCCCGGCATATAGGTCCTCTTCCACGCGTCGTCCCAGCTGTAGTACAGAAACCTGCGTTGACCCTGTTCTGGCCGGCAGGCGCGCACGAAGCCCTCGTTCACCGCCGTTCCCTCTGCAAGGGTTTTCCAGATCCGCGGCAGGTATTCATAGCTCATCTCCTCCCGCGAAACGGTGAAGGCATGCCGTTCCCCGGCGTTCTTGACAAGGAAGAGTGGGTTCTGGTCAAAGGCCAGACGGCCGTGGTCGGCCATGATGATGATGGCGGCGCTGTCATAGATCCCCGCCTCCTTCATGGCCTGAAACCAGGCGGCGAGAAGCTCGTTGTTCCCGGCGGCCTCGTCCGTCGCGGTATACTCCCCGCCGTCCTCGCGCAGCGCGCTGCCGAAAGTCGCAGGGTCGTGCACCCCGTCCAGATGGTACAGGCGGAAGCAGTTTCCACCCTCTTCGGCGCTGAGTCCCTCCTCCGCAAAACGGCGGGCGAACTTCACTGTGTCCTGTCGGAACACAGGTACGCCGGATTCCGCCGCCTTCAGGTCCCGGAACTCCGTTCCATCGACGGCAAAAGCGGCCTTGAGCTGGTGCGGCATATAGTTGAAGCACACCAGACGCCACAGCACCCGTGCGAATTCCCCTCGGTCCGCGATGCGGACACGTCCGCGCTCGGTGTTTTCATATCGCGTATAATCCTCGCTGAGGTAAAAGGGGTCCGTGTAGACCGCAACCCGGTAATCCCGTTCCTGCAGAGCCTGAAAACCGGGGCTTTCCTCCCAGGCCGCCGCTACAAAGTCCTCGTACGGCTCGCGATTCTCGTACCATTTTCCCGTCAAGATCTGTGGCATGGCCGCCCGCGTGGTGGGATAGGCGCTCAGCGTATCGGGATACCAAGTGAAGTTCTCGAAAATGTCCTCCAAGTGTTCCCTGTCCTGCTCCAGCAGTTCTGCAAAAAAACCGGCGTCATAGGTATCCAGCACAAAGACGATCAGGTTCCTGTCCCTGGAAAGATCAAAAGCATGCTCCTGCGTGACGATGGTCCCTTCTTCCTGCCGCTTCATTCCATGCTGCAGGATCAGCGTCCCCAGCGTGACAAGCTGTACCAGCAGCACGAAGACACAGACCCCCGCCCCCGCCGCGTGCAGCTTATCCCGAAAGCACAGGCAAAGCGCAAGACCCGCCCCAAGGCACAGCAGCAACGCAGCAATGCTCGCCGCCGCATATCCGGGATACGCGTCCCAGTCGATTGCACGTCCGTTCAGTACGCCGTAATCCCGCGGGATGAAATTGCCCTGGATATAAAAATACACATAGGCCGCCAGTAGCAACGCGAAGACGGCGTCCCCCGCCTTTTTGCCGCTGAGCAGCAGGCCCAGGCCCTCCATCAGCGCGAAGGAAATCAGAAAAACCGGCAGGCACACGCCCAAAAGCTGTCCCAGGCTGAACCAGTACTGATCCAGGTTTGCGTAATATGCCTCCATCGGCGCGAATATAGAGAACAGAAAGGCCGTCGCAAAGCTCAGCATGGTCCAGGCCTGCAGTTTTCTTCTGTCCCGTAACCGTCCCGTCATGCGTGTTAATCTCCTGTTCCTCGCGATATGTTGTCATTTTACCAGATTGTCGCATGTCTTTCAACTCTTTTGCCGATTTCCCCTTCAAAGGAAACAGCCCTGCGGATCCGAAGATCCGCAGGGCTGTTTTGGTTTTGCTGTTTTGCTGTGCTTCTGACCTTACGATCAGAGACCGTAGCTCTTTACGATTTCTGCAAACTCGGGCGATGCGCCGAAGTTGGCATCAATCTGCTCGCGGCTGACGCCGTTGGCAAGGAGATCCTTGTAGTAGGCAAGGCCTTCCGCCTCAGGTGCGCGATCCATGTACAGGTTGTACAGCATCGTGATGAATTCCTCATCGCTCAGTCCGCGTGCAACGCACTCGTCAGAGAACACAAAGTGGGTCGCAACCTGCTGCGGAGTCTCATACTTCTGCAACAGGGTCTCGCAGTAGTACTCCAGTCCGTCGACTTCAGCTTCACGCTCAAGAGTCAGCCTGTAATTACGCTTGACAAACTCGGTAACAAGCATGTTCTTATCGCGCCACATCAGTTCGGCGGTACCGGCTTCAATGCCGGCATCGTTGCAGATTGCCAGGAACTCGGGAGACTGCGAGAAGCAGTTGATGATCGCGTTGTAGCTGTAACCCTGATCAAGGTTGGCTGCATGATAGGCAGCTTCCTCCGGGCTCGGCTCACGGCCCAGCATGGTCTCATAGATGAGGGCGACGATCTCTTCATTGCTCAGATCCTTCGCGATCTCGGCGAATTCGGGGCTGTTCATGAAGTTGCTGACCATCTTTGCGCCGGTCAGTCTCTTTTCTGTAAGTTCCTTCTCGTAGTAGGCAAGGCCTTCGGCATCAGGATCACGACCGAGCATCTTTTCATAGCCGGTCTTGATGATGCTGTCTACCTGATTCTCCCAAATGGCGTACAGGGTGACATTTTCATCCTTTTCATAAGAGTCGCCCGGCTGATAGGTGGGCTCAACGTCTGCGGCCGCAAAGCCCCAGCCGATGAACTTGTACCCATCGCGCGCAGGTTCTTCGCTGGAAAGGGTAAGAGCTTTGCCATAGGTCTTGGTCTGATCTGCGGGAACCGGCTTTGTAAGGTCAGTTGCATTCGCGCTGTAGCTTACCACAAAGCTTTCCATATAGGCCCAGAGCTCGATATCCGTCGTAATCGGGGTGGTCTCGGGGTCGAAATCAACCGGATCGCCCTTCTCAGGATCTACCGTGCTCCAGCCGGCCTGATGCGGTACCACCACAACCTCCATGGGCGGCATGTACTGATAAGGAACTATTCAGCTCAGATTAATTGATTCTATCGGATTTTGCATCGTTTTTCGGAACTTTTGACAGGCTCTTAATTTGACCTTACGAAAAACTTACGAAAAATAGAAGCGCAATATGGATAGACTTAAGGCCGATGCACCAAACGCACCGGCCTTTTGTCTTCGTCAACAGTTTACTTGGTTTTTTGTCATAGTGAATGTAGGACATAGTAGAATGCTTCCTAACGTAAGTCTAAATGTCGAAAGTAACTATAGTTTACAGAAGCGACGGCTGATAACAGCCACCGCTGTACGGTTTGCGGTGAACAGCACCTGTCAGATTTTTCTGTTTTTTCCTGCATAATCAGACAATCATACCGACTGTACCCTGTTCATCCGTAAATCCGATACCCGCAGTACGGACAATCGCTGTAAGCCATGGATACTTCCTGTCCACAGGACGGACAGGTAATCACGTTGTAGGTGCTGTCGTCGCTGTAATAAGGATCATGGATCTCACCATCCTCGGAAGAAGAATCTGATCGGTAGATTACGGTCAAACCTACCCGGTTTGCCCATTTTTCCGCAGAACTCCCGCGAATAACGTTAACGGCAGCATTATCGCTCCCGGACAGAGTATTCAAGGCAATAGTGTATGGAGACCCCTCAAAATATAAGACTAACAAGTTGGGACAGTCTGCAAAGGCGCGGGACTCGATCACTTCCACAGAATCAGGAACAATAATCCACTGTGCGCTGACATTGGCAAAAGCTTCGCTTTCAATCGTGGTTAAGCCTGAAGGAAGACGAAGAGCATTTGTAACCCACTTGGCATAAACGATTGTATTCTTCGTAATCCCTGTGTTGTTGAAATCGAATGCTGTGGTTCCTTCTGGATCTGTAAACCAGTCAAGGAACTGATAACCCTCCGCACTTGGTATGGCTACAGGCCTAACTGCCTTTCCACCCGATTGCACCGTTTGATCAGGGGGCATATTCGTAGCTCCAACCATACCATTATCAGCAAAAGTGACAACGAAAGAAGTCGTCTTTGGCGCTTTGCTGACCTTGAAGGTACCCTCGGTGGCGCCCAGGTCGGTGGGAGGATCAGGCAGCCCTGTATCGAACAGGATATAGTAGGTTGCCCCATCGGTGAGAGTCCTGATATAAGAGGCCTTCAAAGTAACCACGACTCGCTTATCCAAGTCCTGCGTAACAGCATAATAGTCTCTGTTGAGAACGGCATAATTGCTGCCGCTCCTTGCAATATACACATCAAACAGATCTTTGTTTGTATTGTAATCGGGAAAATAATAATTCAGAGTGAAGGGATAGGTACTGCCGTAATGCGCCGTGCCTCCGTCGCCTATCGTGATCTTCAGGTCAGGAATCCACTTTGCGTAAAGTGTTCTGTTTTTTGTGATTGGCGTTTTGAAGTCAAAGGTATTGTCTGCCTCATCGGTCCATCCACCCCATTTATAGCCGATCCAACTCATATTGCCAGGGGTTTTCGCAGTTCCATTGATATCTACGATCTGTGTTGTCGGCGTTGCTCCATGAGCAGTAACAAATACCACCTCACACCGCCACTTGGCATATATATCAGTATCATTGGTAATGGCTTTTGTGAAGTCAAATATTTTCTTCAATCCTGCATCCGCATACCAGCCATCAAAGACATAATCGCCAGCTGTCGGAGTAGCAGTCGGTCTTATGGCCCTACCATTAGCAGGGACCTGCTGGTTTATGGGCCAATTAGTAACACCAGTCACTTTATTCTCGAAGGAGACAGTCCAAGTTGTTGTGAGGTCTGTGTTGATACTAAAGATACCATCTGTGAAACCTGAATCTTCAAGACCTGTATCAAAACGGATTTTGTATGTCTCCGCATCTTCACAGGCATTGATATAAGCAGCCTTCAGTGTAACTACGACAAGGCCTTCTGAATTCGATGTAATAACGTAATTCTCCTGGCTGAGGGCATCACCAAACTCGCTGCCGTCTCTGACAACATAAACCTTAAACAAGCCACTGTTTACACTGTAATTGGAAAAAGAATAGTTTAAGGTGAAGTCATAGTTGCTTCCATAATACGCTATACCTCTATTGCCTTCAATTATTCTGAAGTCAGGAATCCATTTGGCATAGAGAGTCGTATTTCTTGTAATTGGAGTATTGAAGTCAAACGGTGTATCGTAAGCCTCATCCATGTACCATTTATCAAATATATAACCATCTAAAGCGTTAGGAGCATGAAAAATTGCTGTTTGATTAATATCTTTATACACTTTTACTGCAGGCCGAGTATAACCACTGATTGTAACAGTACCGGGCGCCGCATCATAAGTAACTATGCAGCGCCACCGGGCATATACTATGGTATTATCTGTGATCTCTCTGTCAAAGTCAAAAACGGTTGTGCACTCTTGGTCAGCATACCAATTGTAAAAAACAATTCCATCTTGACTTGGGTTTGGAACCGGCTTGGTTGCTTTTCTGCCCGGTTCAATTTGTTGCGCAGGCACCTGTGTTCCGTACCCGTTCATCTCGAAACGGACAGTCCATGTGGTTGCGGAGTCTTTGCTGTCATTGAAGATACCATCCGTGCTACCAAAGTCTTCAAAGCCTGTTTTAAACCGGGTTTTATACGTTGCCGCATCAACAAAGGTGTTTTCTTTTGTGGAATCATCGATTTCTGTTTCCTCAACGACAGAAAGTACTTCTGCTGACACTGCCTCATCAGGCTCTTCCGCAAATGCCGAAATTGAGAAAGAACCGAGGCAGATCAGCATTGCCAGCAACAGAGACAATCCTCTTTTCCCCGTGGTTTTCGTGTTCTTATTCATCAACATGTTCCTTAACCCTCCGCAAATCCCTATGAATCAGGTTTTCACTAGCAAAAACACATATAATAGTATAACTATACCATATTGATTCGTATAATACAACCAAAAGAAACAGACGATCTCCGAACAAAGAAACAGACGATCTGCGAACAAATCGTCTGTTTCTTGATAATACTCATGAATTATTTAGTGATGGGCTAAAGGCATGTGCATATAATCCTGTTCTGTCTATTTAGAAATCAAAGTCGCTGTCAAGGCTGTCTTCTGAATCCCAATCAGAAAAGAAATGTGCATCCCCTGTGCTGAAGTCAATAGCCATATCATCAGAAATCCTTGTGACAATATTCCCTCTCTCGTCTATCGCCGTGTTATCATCGAGCGTAAAAAGCGCTCCCCCTGTGCTCTGATCAAAGATATAGCCCGTGATTGCAAGTCCTTTCTATATTTTTTCCGCAGTGGTGGTAGATCTGATAGGTAGTAGGGAAACAATGTCAGGAACCCTTACCTATGATCTGAGTATAGCATACAGAATCATGTTTGCCCACTTCAAAAACGCTTCTGGAAAAATCAAAAATCATTGAAATGTTAAGCTCGGATAATTCCTTTTTACATTTCCGCTTTCAGCTCTGCCTTATACTTGTAGAAAGAATTCCGGCTGATTTCCCCAATTAACTTGATCACATCGGTATCATTGAGCGTCCCGCCGAAATCACGCGAGTGTTGCTTGATTACAGCTTTCGCATGTACAGATTTCTTTGTAACCACCACCGCGCCCACAGGACGACCTGTCTGTTTCCCGTTTAGCTTTGCTGTCTTCATTCCCTCGGCTGTGCGAGTGTGCAAATCCTGCACTTCTTTTTCCGCTTGCAGAAAAGCAAGCTCTATCTGTTGCCGTGCAAGAATCATCAATACCCTGTTTGTGGCCTCAATATAGATATCTGCGATCTGATTTCCCGTCATATCAATACCGGATTGTAAAGCTGTCTTGTATGTCTCTGTGTCAATGTGCCGCTCTTTCAGGAACACAAGGTTAACCCCGGCGTCAAAAAGCTCTTGATACTCCCGGAACCCCTCTGCCGCGTTTCTGGACATTCTGGAAACGGAATCAAATATCACGGTATCCCCCCGGCTTTAATCCCTTGCGAAGCTTTAACCATGCTGGGCGCTCTTGCGTTGTTCCCGTGTACGCTTCTTTGATCAGCTTTGCCGTGCTATCATATTCTGAAATATTCCGGGCTTTCCGGTCAATGTTCTGTGTTGGCCTGCTGATTCTGCAATATCCGTAAGTCATAGATAAATCCCCTTTCTGTCTCACAAAAAACGTTCCTCTACAATTTTACCGGATTGACGGGTGAAAAGTCACCGCACAAGAATTATTTTGGTATACCCGTTAAAATGGTATTATCTGAGTTGAAGTATAGCACGGCCTGAATCCCGTGCACACTTCAAAAGCAAGCCTTATCTCTTCAATTTTCCGGGTGGCAGATAAAGTGCCATTCTCTTTCCGTTGGCTTTTCTGAGCGGCATAATTGCCCGCTGTGGCGTTTTACTGCTTCAAATGTGAAAACACACACGGCAGGCTTTCCGCTGCCGTGTGAAGATCACAGGCGGTTCACATGGCCCGGATTTGCACCGCTGTCAAGTAGATGATTTCTTCGGGTGTCAAGCGGACAGAGAAGAGCCGATTGATGTACTGTATCAGCTTCACGATGCACCGCCTTTCTCTTTTGGCTGATCTGTTATCGGCCGTATCAGCTTGTCAAAATCAAACAATAGAGTTATTTCTTTGCCGCCGCTCTCTGTGGTATGGAATAGAATGCGGAAATAGTATCTATAGCGTTGTGATTCATGATCTTAATTCCTTTCTTCCGTGATTGAGATTCCGAAGGACGAAGATACTCTTGCTAAACTTTAGGTCCCTCGTTCGGATATTTCTGCCATACCACAAATAGGCACATGGTCTGACAGACTATATACCGGGGTTTAATTAAAACAGTTTTATTGTCAAGGCTTAATGTCAGTTTCTTAAAAATTTTTAAGACTCTTTTTCGGTTTTTTATACATTGTAATAATCATGTTACCGCTCTGGCGCCGGATGTTTCCAGCCGGCAGGCTAGGGGCAGGTCGCCTGCGCCTGACCAGGGACGAAAAACGCCTCCGATTTTACACCGTCCCATCATCTTTCTTCCGGTTTTTAAGACGATGGGACGGTGCAAAATCTTCAGAGTTTTCTATTCGACATAGGACACGGGGACGGTCTTATGTGCCAACGGGCTGAGAACAGAAGCTCTCTTCTCATGTTGTAATCGCAGCTTCGGCATGGTACAATAGGGACAGACGAAATGCAGACGAAAAGAGAAAGCGAGGTTGAACAGATGAACCGGAAGATGAAGAGAGCAATACCCCTGTCCCTGCTGCTGTGCCTGGCGCTGTTCCTTTCCCTGTTGCCTGCCGCGTTTGGGGACGATCAGGACAGCGCCGAAGCGGGTATTCTTCTGACTATGGACGAGCCGGTATCGTCCGTCCTCCCGGAAGACGCCGCCCCGGAAGAGCCGGATGAGCTTCCGATTCAGGAAGAGGCGGCGGAGGACGCGTCTCCAGCAGAGGACGCGCTTCCGATCACGGAAGAGGCGGAAGATATCATCCTAGAGGAGGGATCCGCCGACGCCGAGGTGCTTTCCGGCACTCCCGGTGGCTCGGTGGTCGCCTCCGGCGACTGGTACGGGGTAGACTGGGTGCTGGATGACACAGGGACTCTGGTTTTCTCCGGCGAAGGCCCGCTGGAAAACATCGGCATGGGTACTTTCGAGGGCTGGCGCCGCTATACTGGAAAGATCCGAACCGTCATTCTGAACCCCGGCATCACCCGCATCGGCTGGAACGCGTTTTTCAACTGCACTGCTCTTACGCGTGTCCAGATTCCCTCGAGCGTGACCGAGATCTCCAACGATGCTTTCCGTTCTTGCAGCGCGTTGACCGAGTTTACAATCCCGGGCAGCGTGACGACTGTCGGCAGACGTGTTTTCACCGGCTGCAGCGGCCTGAAAACGGCGGGGCCGATCGGCAGCGGCTGTGACATCGAGTTCGGCTGGACAAAGGCGGTCCCGGATAACGCATTCAATGAATGCGAAATCCTGACGGCCGCCATCATCCCCGCGGGCATCACAAGCATTGGATACGGCGCCTTCTCGTACTGCACCGCCCTGCAGGCCGTAACGCTTCCCGCGGAGCTGACATCGATCGACATCTGCGCTTTCATCGGCTGCGGCTCTCTGACCGAGGTTACGATCCCCGCGGGTGTGACGGAAATCGCCGACAGCGTTTTCGCCTACTGCAGTGGGCTTCAGCGCGTTACGATCCCGGCAGGCGTGACGAGAATCGGCAATTCTGCCTTCGGCCAGTGCAGCGCCCTGGAAAGCGTTGCGATCCCGGCAGGCGTGACGGAAATCGGCGACAACAGTTTTGCCTATTGCGAAAAACTGCAGAGCCTGAAGCTTCCGCCACGGCTGACGCGCATCGGCTACGGCGCCTTTGCCGAATGCAGCGGTCTGACGACCATGACCATCCCGGACGGGGTGATGGAAATCGGCGACTTTGCCCTGTACGGGACCGATGTGGAAGAGATTCGCTTTCTGGGCGAGCCGCCGGCAATCAACGCCTATGCTTTCAAGGACCTGACGGCCTTTGCCTATTATCCAACTGACAGGGCTTGGACAAGCTACGATTTAAAAAACTACGGAGGCCTGAGCATCACCTGGGTTTCCGATCCTCTGCCGGCCTTTATCAGGCGGGCGTACAGCCTGATCCTCGGACGCGAGGCGGACCATGACGGTCTGGCATACTATTTCGGCGTACTCAGCAGCCGCTCTCTGAGCGCCGCGCAGCTGGTCAGCAGCTTCATGAACAGTCCGGAGTTCACGAATAAGCAGCTTGCGCCCAGCTCGGCCGTGACGATCGTCTATCGGACGATGCTGGACCGTGAGCCGGACCCCGACGGCCTGGCGTATCACAGCGCGAACCTCGACCGGGGTCTGAGCTATAACGCCGTCATCAACAGCTTTTCCGGCTCTCCCGAATTTGCGGCGATCTGCAGTTCTTACCACATCGAACCCGGTTTCGTCGAGCTCGAATGGCGCGACAGGAATCCCCTGGTCACGGCTTTTGTGAACCGGAACTATCTCTACGCACTGGAGCGCAGCGGCGAGGCCGACGGTCTGAACTTCTATACCCACAGCCTGCTGGAAAAGACACTGACCCCGTATCAGACGGCGCACAACTTTGTCTTTTCTCCCGAGTGTGTCGGGCGGGGTCTGAGTGACCGGGCGTATATCGAGATGCTGTACCACCTGTACATGGACCGGGATGCGGACGCGGGCGGTCTGAATTATTACCTGACTGAGATGCAGAAGGGCCGGACCCGCGAACAGGTCGAGGTAAACTTTGCCAACTCCCCCGAATTCCAACAGATTGTGTCAGATTACGGGCTGTGACAACGGCTATCTGTGGGGCAGACCGACCCGACCCGTAAAAAACAAGCAATCATGATCAAAATGAGGAACGGGGTTGTCTCAAAAGACCGAGACAACCCCGTTTTTTATTTTTCCCTGTTCCGAAACCTTGCTGAAGCCCTG
>ONGJ01000161.1 GCA_900317375.1 uncultured Eubacteriales bacterium | reverse complement strand
GGTACTCAGACAAGAATATACCCTCTGAACCCGCGCACAGAATAGTATGAATCCGCGCCGTTGTGAAAAGTGAACACGGTATCATAGCGCCGTTCACAGAACAGCGCCCCGCCTTTGCTGCGGATATCATCCGGCGTAGCGATCCAGCTTGATGTTTTCAAATCAAAAGAGTCGAGACTTTGCAGTCGACGATAGAGTTCCTCCGTCATCATTGAAACGCCGATTTCTTTCGCTTTCCGTTCGGCACTGCCTGACGGCGGGTTTTTCGTTCGTCCTTGCAATGCCTTTTCGTCATAGCACAGGCTTCTGCGCCCGACGGGCGATTCCTTTGCGAAGTCGCAGAAAATGAGTTTTCCCGTCTTTACGTCATAACCCATAGTGTCCGGCTCACCGCCGCTTTCCTCCATCTTTTGTAAAATCGCGATTGAGGCGGGATCCTCGCGCAGCCTGTGCTCAACTTCAGACCACTCCAAATTCGGATGACGTTCCCGGTGTTCGGAAAATCTCGCTTTCAGTAATTCCAACATCTTACACGCCTCCACAAACTTCGATTTGTTTTAGTCATTACAGTATTGCTGACCGGTGCAGTCAATTATCTTGCTTTTGAAGGAAAAGGAGACGCTTCCTTACGAAGTGCCTCCTTCGGCTGTCTTTTTGTCGGATAGCTGCCTATTCCCCGCTTTCCCACACGGGGCGGTACACGGCCAGCGTCGAGACGATCAGGATCAGCGCGCCGATGCTCATCAGCGTATAGCAGCCCAGCTGCCAGTTGCCGTGGCGCTGGACCAGATATTCGCTGATCCCGGCGCAGCACAGCCCCAGGAACCAGGCGGCGCAGCAGAGCACGCGGCGGCGTTTCCCGCCCCCCGAACGGGTGGAGCGGCGCGCAAACACGATGAGCACGCCCAGCATCGTCACCCCGCTCAGGATCTGGGCAACACTGACGAAGGCGTTGAGATGGAAATAGGTGGCGTCGTTGCGCGAGCTGTCGATCAGCAGCTCCACAGCGCTGTACAGCAGCAGGAAGATCAGGAACACGTCGCCCCGCCGCCCCCGGCGGCGCGTCAGCATCGCGCAGAGGATGCCGAAGACGATCAGAAACAGCAGCGCTCCTATGAAGAACGAGGCGAAGCGGAACTCCGTCCCGCCCGGCACGGCTGCGGCAAAGGGCAGCTTTTGGAAGCGCTCATCGGTGATGACCGCCTTGCCGCGGCAGCTGCCGTTGAACAGCGCGCTGAGGCGAAGCAGCGAAAGGCCCAGAATCCGCCGGCCGATCCGGGGGCAAAGGCCGCGGCCAGGGAAGAGAACTGCTCCTGGTGGCAGTACCAGAACATCAGCCGCGAAACGCCCGGCGACAGCAGGCAGCTCAGGGGCAGCAGCGCCCATACCGCCGCCGCCCGGCCGCCCCAGGCGCCGTAAGCGGACCAGAGTGCCAGGAAGCAGGCCGGGACGGCCAGCGCGATCAGAATCGTGTCCCAGGTCAGGACCGTGCCGGAAATGCAAAGTGCCACCGCGCTCATGCTCCCGCCCCCTTTCCCTCGGGCAGCGCCGAGGCAAAATAGAAGATATCGCTGACCTGCCGCTCGGCGTTCCAGTCCACGTTGTTGAGAACCTTGCCGTTCATCCACAGCTCCGCCGTCTGTCCGCCGTCGAGGGCGTAAGCGTCCGTGCAGCCCTTGTCATACATAATCTGCGCCGCCTCCGGGATCGTGGCGACCCCGACGCGGGAGCCGAAATTGATGGTCATCAGCAGATAGTGCAGCTCGTCCGTCATGCCGATGGCCGAGCGGGAATAGGGCTCGTCGCCCTGACCGATCTTATACTTGCCGGTGCCCAGATCCTGCAGCTCGCCGTCCTTCACCAGGATCGGGCCGAAGGCCGCGGAGAAGAGCACGTCCTTGTCGCGGATGAAGGTCTCGGCCTCGGCGCGGGAGGAAAAGCTGCCCATCGGCATGAGCAGCATCTCGCCCGAGGCGGTGAAGAAGCAGGTGTCCAGCCCCTCCGGCTCAAAGCGGTACAGCTGGCGCTGATAGACGGTGATGCCGATCTGCCGGTAGGCGTAGAAATCTCCGTTGGTGGCCAGGACGGCGTTTGCCTCCTCCGCCAGATGTGAGCAGTAATCGCGTTTATGCGCGTCATAGCTGTCGCCGGACAGGCGGCGGCGAAGCTGGGAGGGGTCGGCAATGCGCACCTCGGCAAAGGTGCAGCCCTTGGCGCCGATGTTCTCCTTCCACACGATCACCAGGATCGTCTCGTCGCAGTAATAGCTGATCTCGGAGCCTTCCAGCAGCTCGATATCCTCCGACCAGACGGTGTCCTGCCCCTCCAGCAGCATGGCGGAGTCCTCGATCAGCGCCCGGATCACGGCGGGATCGGTGGTGGTGCCGAAGCGCGCCGGGTCCGGCGCGGGGGCGACAAGGTCGTTTTCCCCGATGCGATAGATCTTGCGGATGTAGGTCAGCCCGTCCAGCACCGCGCTCTTGGCGTTGTTGGCCTCGCTGTCAAAATCCGCGCCCAGCGCGGCAGAGAGCGCGGCGTCCGGCAGGATGTGCCAGTCCGGCGCGTCGTAGCGCAGCGTCAGCGTCAGCGTCTTCTCTTTCTCAAAGCGTTCGCGCTCTTCCAGCAGCGTGTGCACCGCCTCGCGGTAGACCGTGTCCGTCACCGCCGGGCGGTACATG
>ONGJ01000036.1 GCA_900317375.1 uncultured Eubacteriales bacterium | reverse complement strand
CGCAGCGCCGGATATCCCTCTCCAGTTCCCGGACTCCTTCTATGACCGCGCAGCCCTGACCGATACCATCAACAGCATTCGCTGATTGTGTTCGTCAGACAGCCTGCGTATTCAAATCCCCGGCCCGGGAGCACCGGGGGCGGCTGTGCACACAACCGTCCCCGGCGCATCCCAAGCGTGATGCGCAGAAAACCGAAAGCATCATAAAAGTGAGGAATTGGTTTCGCGATATTTTACTAAGAAAAAGGGCTCTTGCCTGATTATTTTTGCTTGTTAATCTCCCAAGATCTGGCAGCGAGCTTATAGAATATGGAAAGAAGGAACAGCACATGATTCGTCTGTTTGAGGAACAGGTTCGGCTTCATCCCGAGCGTGCGGCAATCCGCGACCCCCTTGCCGGCAGGGAAGCCAGCTTTCAGGAGGTTGACAGGCAGGCACGCCGGATTGCAGCAAAACTGATTCGGGAGGGACTGGAGCCGGGTGATGCAGTCCTCATCACCGCTTCCCGGGGAATCGGATATATTGAGGCGATGCTGGGGATCCTCATGGCCGGAGGCGCTTATGTGCCTCTGGCGACCCATTATCCGCAGAAGCGGGTCGACACGATCCGGGAGGACTGCGGGGCGAAAATCCTGGTGGACGATGCGTTCCTTCAGGAGGCGGAGGCGGAGGAGCCGCTGCAGAAAGCCGTGGAGCGTGCTCCCGAAGACCGCGCTCTGATCGCCTACACGTCCGGGTCGACCGGAAGCCCCAAGGGCGTTGTGCATGACTACCTTAGCCTGAGAGAATTTGTGCGCCGTCATGGCGAAGTACTGGCGTTCCGGGAAGAAGATGTGTTCGGGTTCAACGCGCCGCTGTTTTTCATTGTTGGCGCGGGTGGCCTTTCCTGCCTTGCACACGGGGTTACGACCGTGATTGTACCGGATGCACTGCGCGCTGATCCGGAGGGACTGGCATCCTTTATTGATGAGCAGGGGATCACGGTGCTGTATATCCCACCGAAGGTGCTCCGCTATTTTCGGAAAAAAGGAAGCAGTCTGCGCACGGTGTTCACCGGGAGCGAGCGCCTCACGGGGATTGAACCGAAGGGATTCCTGCTTGTAAACTGCTACGGAATGACAGAGACACTTTCTGCCGTCACACGCTTTGAGGTCAGACGCTGCTATGACAACACCCCGATCGGGAAGCCCCTGTGCGGGGTACAGCTTTACCTGCTTGACGAGGAGGGAAAGAGGGCAGACGAGGGCGAAATCTGCGTGGCGGGACACCTGGGACGGGAATACCTGAACAAACCGGAGCAGAGCGCTGCCACGTTTGTCCCCAATCCCTTCCGTTCAGAAGACGGGTATGAAACCCTGCTGCACACAGGCGACCTTGGAAAGAGACTGCCGGACGGAAACTTTGTATACCTGAACCGGAAGGACTGGATGGTGAAAATCAACGGCCAGCGCGTGGAACCCGGGGAGATCGAGGCGGAGATCCGGCGCCTGGACGGCGTACGGGACGCGGTGGTACGGGATTTCACAGACGCCGGCGGGCAGGTTATGCTGGCAGCTTATTATATCGGCGGCGAAAACTGGGATGAAAAGGGAATCCGGGAAACACTGAAAAGCAGCCTGCCGGAATACATGATTCCCGCGGCATTCACCCGGTTGGAGAAATTCCCTGTCAACGCGAACGGGAAGCTGGACCGCGGCGCGCTGCCCCGCCCGGAGACGGTACGCCGCCGGGCGGCATATGCAGCACCGGAAAACGAACGGCAGAGGAAGATCACAGCGGCATACGAGAACACGCTGGGGATCAGGGAGATCGGCCTGGACGACGATTTCTTCTTGCTGGGCGGCGACTCCATCAAGCTGATTATCCTGCAGAAAGAGCTGCGCAAAGCGGGCATCGAACGGACTTCGCGGGACCTCTTTGAAGCCACCACGCCCCGGGCACTTGCCGAAAAGGGAGACGCCGCTTCGGCGCTGACGGAATACCGTGGCCGCGAGGCTGCGAGTTATCCTCTGACAAAGGCGCAGATGAGCGTATACCTGGACGGGCAGATGCCCGGACGGGAGACCGCCTATAACAACACCTTTGGACTGTTCCTGCCTGAAGAGACGGCGCCGGATGCAGGAAGACTTCTGCGTGCGGCCGAGGTGACGCTGAACCGGTATCCCGTCCTGAACACTGCCGCACGGAATGTGGACGGAGTGCCAAGTCTGGTGCCGCTGAATAACAATGGGATTGCAGTGGAGGAAGGAGAGACCGATCAGCGGGATCGGGAATCCGTCGCACGGGAACTGAGCGCGCCCTTTGCACTGGAAGAGGGACCGCTCTGCCGGGCAAAGCTTTTCCACACGCCGGAGGGGCTTTATCTGGTCTGCTGCGTGCACCATATCGTCGCGGACGGCACATCCCTGTCCCTGCTTTCTCAAGGCATTGCCGCCGCATACAACGGCGGAGAGGCGCAGGGAGAAGAGCTCAGCAGTTTTGCTCTGGCGCTTTATGAGGCAGAGCATCCGGAGCAGGAAAAAGCGGACACGGAAGTGTTCCGAAAGATGCTGGACGAGGTGGATGGCGAGACCGCACTCTGGACGGACGACGACCCGTCCCCGGAGGAGAAGAAGGGGAAAGCCGGCGTCTATATCACGAGCCTTTCTGAAGTCAGGCAGGGGACGAAGGCGGACCTTGCGGACGGCCTTGCTGTGGATGGCCTCACGGAGGGCAGCCTCTTCATGGCGGCATACGCATATCTGCTGAGGATGTTCTGCGGGCAGAAGGAGATTCTCTTCTTTGCCGGAGAGAACGGACGGCATGACCCGGCGCTGGCAGGGACGGTGGGCATGATGGTGCATAGCCTGCCGGTATTCCTGCGCGTGGACGACAGCTGCACCGGCAGGGACTTTGTAAAGGACGTTCAGGAACGCTTCCACACGCTGATGGGACACGACGGCGCAGATTTAGCGGGCCTGATGGGAGAATACGGGGTCCGCCCGGACAACTGCTTCGTATATCATGGCATGATGTTCTCCGGTGTGGAGATGGACGGACGACACGTTCCCATGGAATTTCTGACCCCGGAGGAGTCCATGGCATCGCTGACCCTGCACATTTCGAAAGAGCAGGACGGGGATTACTGCCTGCGCTTTGAGTACGCGGCAGAAAAATTCCGCGAGGACACGGTTCGGCGCATGGCGGAGGTCTACGGCGCAATCGTTGCGGGCCTGTCAGAAGGACAGAAGCTGTGCGGGATTCCGCTGACGACAGTCGGGACGCAGAGCGAGATGGACGCCTGGAATGAAACGGAGGCACCCTACCCCGTTACGGACGTGGTCTCCCTGTTTCGGCAGGCGGTGGAAAGCGATCCGGAACGGACGGCAGTCGTCTTCCGGGACAGGAGCTATACTTATCGGCAGACGGATGAAATCTCCGAACGGATTGCAGGCCGTCTTCGCAGCGAGGGCATCGGGAAGGGGGATGTGGTTTCCATCCTGATTCCGCGCTGCGAGTATATGGCAATTGCGTCCCTCGGTGTGCTGAAGGCCGGTGCGGCCTATCAGCCGCTGGACCCCAACTATCCTTCTGAACGGCTGAATTTCATGATGAAGGATGCGGACTGCAGACTGCTGATCGCCGACGAGTCACTTCTGGACAGGGTGGCGGAATACAGGGGGAAGGTGCTTCTGACGAAGGAAATCCCCATGCTTCCGGCCTGTGAAAAGCTTAGCGGCCATCCCGCACCGGAGGATCTGTTTATCCTGCTTTACACCTCCGGAACCACCGGTGTGCCCAAGGGAGTGATGCTGGAGCATCGGAACCTTGCAAATTTCTGCGCCATGAACCGTGAAAAATTCGGGCTGGACGGGAACGCCAGGGTTGCGGCGTATGCGTCCTATGGCTTTGACGCGTGCCTGATGGACATCTACCCGACGCTCACCAGCGGCGCCGCCCTGTATATCGTCGAGGAAGACATCCGGCTCGATCTGCCGGCGCTGGAGGAATGGTTTAACCGGATGGAGATCACCCATGCTGTCTTTACCACCCAGGTGGGACGCCAGTTCTACAGCCTGGCGGAGGTGAAGACGCTTCGGTATCTTGTCGTGGGCGGAGAAAAGCTGGTGCCTGTGGAACCACGGGAGAAGGGCCCTGAGTTCTGCAACCATTACGGACCGACGGAGACAACGGTTTATGTTACCGGCATGGCGGTGAAAAAACTGTACGATCGGGTTCCCATCGGACCGGCTGTGCGCAACCACAAGCTGTATGTGGTGGATGAGGGGCTGCGTCGGCTGCCCCCCTTGGTTCCCGGAGAGCTGCTGGTGGCAGGCCGGGGCGTCGGGAGAGGCTATCTGAACCGCCCGGAGGCGACGGAGAAGGCCTTCATCCCCAATCCCTTCTGCAGTGAACAGAACTATGACCGGGTTTACCGCACCGGCGACAGGGTTCGTCTGCTTCCCGATGGAACATATGATTTCCTGGGTCGGGGCGATAGCCAGGTGAAGGTGCGGGGATACCGTATTGAGCTTTCGGAAGTCGAGAAGGTGATCCGTGAGTTTCCGGGAATATCCGACGCCACCGTTCAGGCATTTGAGGACGAGGCGACAGGCGAAAAGTTCATCGCTGCCTACGTGGTGTCGGATGGAAAGGTGGATGTCGACGGGCTGAACCGCTTTATCGGCGGACAGAAACCTGCCTACATGATCCCGGCAGTGACAATGCAGATCGATGCGATTCCCCTGAACCAGAACCAGAAGGTCAACCGGAAGGCGCTGCCGAAGCCGGAACGCGGCGCGGAGACTGCGGAAGATGAAAGCCGCGCGGACAACGTTCTGGAAGAAAAACTGAAAGCGGCGGTCGCGGAAATCACCGGAAGCGGAAAGCTTTCGCTTACTGTGCCATTGGATCAGACCGGGCTGACAAGCATCGGCGTCATCCGTTTTTCTGCGATGCTGTACAAGCAGTTTGGTGTCAACATCCCCACATCGGAGTTTAGAGGAGCCAGTCTGCTGGATATTGAAAACCGGATTCTGTCCGCCTGGATGAAAGGCGAGGGAAGCGGAAAGAAAGCGGAAGAGAAGGAGCGAAGAATCGGCTTTCAGGAGCCGGTTCCCCTCAGTGCTGCCCAAATGGGCGTCTATATGGAATGTGTGAAGAACCCGGAGAATATGGCATACAACATGCCGGTGACCCTGTGCTTCACACCGGAGACGGACCCTGAGGCACTCATCCGGGCGGTTCGCCTGGTCATGAAGGCGCACCCCTCGGCACATGTGCATTTTGACATGGTGGACAGCAAGGTGATGGCAGTTGCCAATGAGACAGACGATGTGGCGATTCCTGTCCATGAGATGACAGAGGAAGAGGAACAGAAATTCCGGAGCGAGTTTATTCACGCGTTCCGTCTGAATCGCGGACCGCTGTTTTCCTTTGCTGTCACGCGGACGAAGAAGCGAGTCTGCCTGCACGCGGACTTTCACCATCTGATTTTCGATGGTTTCACGATGGACCTTTTCCTGCGGGATTTGAAGAACGCACTCTCAGGGCAGCAGGTCCAGGAGGAGACCGCGGACTATGCCGACTTTACCCGGGCGCAGCAGGCGATGATGAGCGGGGATGGCGCGAAGGAGTACGACAGTTATTTTGCTGCGCTCTTTGAGAACTATGAATCCCCGACCCAGATCACGCCGGATCTGCCGAAAACGGAACAGGCGGGAAAAGCATCCATTGTGCGCACGCCGGTTTCCCAGGCGGATGTGGAACGGGCTGTCGGCCGCACCGGCGTGTCAGAGGCGGCATTCTTCCTCAGTGCGCTGTATTATACGGCCGCAAGACTGACAAATTCGGACAGCGTTTACCTGTCCACCATCTCTTCGGGGCGCTCAGATGTCCGCTTCTCTGATACCTACGGCATGTTTGTCAACACGCTGCCGCTGTCATCTGTGCTTTCCAGGGGAAATATCGACGATTATATCCGGAACACGGCGGAAGATTACCGGCAGGCGATTGCGCACGAGAATTATCCCTTTGCTGCAGTTGCCTCACAGTGGGGCTTTTCGGTGCAGCTGATGTACGCCTATCAGCGCGGGATTGTTCAGCGCTCTGAAATTCCGGGTTTGACCGGCGTGGAGGAAGGCGAGGCGGACCTGCTGAAGTTCCCGATGTTCATCCGCATCGTGGATGACGGGGACGCGCCGGCCATCGAAATCGAATATGACGATGCGAAGTACTCGCGTGAGCTTGCGGAGAAGATCGGCCGGTTCCTTGCGGTTGTGGTTGCGCGCTTTGCTGAAGATGGGACAAAGCCGCTTCGGGGTGTCTCTCTGCTGGATGAGGCGGAAGAAAAGCATGTGCTGCAGCTCAGCAGAGAAGAGGAAACGGTTGAAATTCCGGACGACACCTTCTTCTTTACACCGATGGAGAAAATGGCAGCCCGGTATCCCGACAGGACCGCGGTGATCGCAAAGGACGGGAGCCTTACCTACCGGGAGTTTGACACCATAACGGACAGAGTGGCGAACGCCCTGATCCGCCGGGGCGCGAAACCCGGCGGAAAGGCGCTTGTACTGCTGCCGCGCACCTCACGTGCGCTGATCGCCTTCTTCGGCGCCAGCAAGGCCGGCCTGGGCTATATTCCCTTTGACCCGGCATATCCGGCTGAGCGGGTCAACATGGTCATCGAGGATTCGCAGGCGCAGTTTGTCATCACCGACAGTGAGATGCTGCCCCGCTTTGCGGGCAAACCGGCGGTTGACATCGAAGAGCTTCTCCGGGAGACCGACAGCATGAAGCCGCGTGTGGACCTGAGGCCGGAGAACATCTCTTATATGATCTATACCTCCGGTTCCACCGGCCGGCCGAAGGGCGTCATGCTGACGCACCGAAACGCTGCGCACTATTTTGCGGATATGCCGGGGAAAGAAATGATCAATACGCTGCGGGCAAACTGCACGGTCTACTGCGCCATCACGACGCTGTCCTTCGACGTCTCCGTCATGGAATACGGCCTTGCACTGAGCCACGGCATGACGCTGTATTTCGCCAACGAGGCGGAGTGCAACGATCCGGATTTGCTGGCAGAGAGAATAACAGAGACGAAGGCAGACGTCATCAGCGGAACGCCTTCCCGGATGCAGGCTTTGCTGAACTCGGAAATCTTCTGCGAGGTGCTGAAGCGGCAGGTGAAGATGACGATCTGCGGCGGGGAAAAGTATCCGGAGAAGCTGATGACCACGCTCAAGGAACTTGTTCCGCATCAGTTTAACATCTACGGACCCTCAGAGGTCACCATTTCCTGCAACGAGCATGATCTGGCAGATGACGAAGCGGTTTCCCTCGGCCGGCCCACGCCCGGCGTCGGGGAATACATTGTTGACACCGATGGAAATCTGCTGCCCGCCGGCCTGGTGGGCGAGGTGTGGATCGGCGGCTGGGGCGTCGGCCTGGGATACAACGAACTGCCGGAGATGACGGAGGAGCGCTTCATCCCCTATCGGGATGACCGCATCTACAAGTCCGGCGATTACGGACGGTGGATGCCTGACGGCTTCCTTGAAATTCTCGGACGGAAGGACCACCAGATCAAGCTTCGCGGCCTGCGGATCGAACTGGGCGAGGTAGAGACGGTTCTCGCCCAGCAGCCGGGCATGAAGGAGACGGCGGTTAAGATCGAGAAGATCAACGGCATTGAGCACATCTGCGCCTGGTTTACCAACGAGCAGCAGGTGGGTATTCCGGAGCTGAAGGCGGCGATGGGAAAAACGCTGACACCGTACATGGTACCCACCGCATATATGCAGATGGAAAAGATGCCTTACACACCCAACGGCAAGCTGGACATGAAAAACCTTCCCACGCCGGAGGTATTCCGCGGGGAAGGCGAAGAGGCGCGGAGCAAGGCGGAGAAGGCATTTTGCGACATTTTCGGCAAAATCCTCAATCTGGATCATGTTCTGGCAACGGAGAGCTTCTTTGATCTGGGAGGTACTTCACTGCTGGTGACCCAGGTGAGCATCGAGGCGGGCAAGGCAGGCTATCCCGTCGTGTTCGGCGATGTGTTTACCCACCCGACCCCCCGTCAGCTGGCGGAGCTGTTTGAGCAGAGGGAAGCGGCAACCCGGAAGGCGACGGATGCGACGGATGCTCCGGAAGCGCCGAAGGCTCAGACCGCCCCGGCAGAGGGGTCTGCCCCGGCAGAAACGGCCGCTGCGTCAGACGATCCTGCCTCCTATGACTATACCCGGATCTACGAGCTGCTGCGGGAGAACACCCTGGAGGAATTCCTGAAAGGCGAACCCCGGGCGCTGGGCACGGTTCTGCTGACCGGCGCCACCGGCTATCTTGGGATCCACGTCCTCCATGAGCTGCTTGAGAACACCGACAGCAAAGTGTATTGTCTTGTCCGGGGCGGAAAGCGCGGCGCAGAAGGCAGGCTCAAAGAGCTTTTGATGTATTACTTTGAGTCTCCTGAACAGGAGCTCTTCGGAAACAGAATTCTCCCCGTGGAGGGCGACATCACGAATGTTGAAGCGCTGAAGGGGCTTTTGGAGACCCCGATCGACACCGTCATCAACTGTGCGGCCAGCGTCAAGCACTTCGCTGCGGACAACAGCATTGAGAAGGTCAATGTGGGTGGCGTGCGCAACCTGATCAGCTTCTGCCTGGAAAAGCAGATCATGTTCATCCAGGCCTCCACCATGAGTGTCCAGGAAGTGGCATTTCAGGATTCCCTGCCGGAGAAAACCCCGGACGAACACACCCTGTTCTTTGGCCAGGACCTCTCCAACAAGTATGTCTATTCCAAGTTCCTTTCGGATCGGGAGATTCTGGAAGCGGCCGCGACGAAAGGCCTCCACGCGAAGATCATGCGCTATGGCAACCTTGCGGCCAGACACAGGGACGGGGAATTCCAGATTAACTCGAGCTCGAACTCTGCCATGGGAAATCTGCGGGCCTATGCGGCGCTGAAGTGCGCCCCCTTTGACGATCTGAACAAGCCTCAGGAGTTTTCGCCCATTGATGCAGTGGCCGAGGCCACGGTGAAGCTGGCAGCAACGCCGGAAAAGTGCAGGGTCTTCCACGTGCTCAGTGATCACACCATCCCCCTGGGGCATGTGCTGGGCGAGATGCGCGCCATGGGACATCAGATTGACTTTGTTGAGCGGGAGGCCTACGAGGAGGACCTGGCCAGCGCCCTGAGCGACCCGAAGAGGGCGGAGCTGCTCACCAGCCTGATGGCTTATACCTTCGGGGAAGGGGAGCGGAAGCGGAAACTGATCGAAGTGAATCGGGATTATACGCTGCAGGTGCTCTACCGGCTGGGCTTTACCTGGCCGATGACCTCGTGGGACTATTTCCGGCGCTTTATGGGACTGCTGAACGGATTCGGGTATTTTGACGAGTCTTTTGACAATCATTGAAGCAGGCATCAGATCGGCGGCAGTACCGCCAGGTGCTGCCGCCGGATCAGAGCATATGAGGAATGAAACATACGAGAGGAGTCAGATAACATGACGATTGAAAAGAAAACAGCAGGCAGTACGACCGAACTAAGCCTGAACGGATGGATGGATACGCAGAGCGCACCGGATTTTGAAAAAGCGCTCGCTGAACTGGCACCGGAGACAGAGCATCTGATTCTGAATCTGCAGGACCTGGAATACACCTCTTCCGCAGGGGTGCGGCAGATTGTCGCCGCGCATAAGAAGATGAACGGGGAGATGACGATGCGCAATGTCCGGCCTGAGGTGATGGACGTGCTGACCATGACCGGCTTGGCGAAGAAGCTGCACTTTGAAGAGGAGAGCGGAAAGCAGGAATAAAAACCGGGATCAGACAGCATGACCAGGCTGTAACGAAAAGGAATCGGAATGGGAACGGCAATGAAAAAATCCTTGAGCAAGCAGATCGGCGCATGGTTTCTGGGACTCCTTTTGCTGACCGTTGTGGTTTCCACACTGTGGAATTATTACAGCACGCGGGATGCCATTATTGAAGTTGAAACGGAGAACATGGAAGCCTGCGCCAAGATGATTTCCGGCACACTGGACAATGTTGGTCTGGAAGCCCTGCGGGGAGATAAGGGCAGCGATGATTACACCATGATCCGACAATCCGTGCGCAATCAATGCAGGGGATTCAGGCTGATCTATATCATTATCTACAGCCTGGAGCCGAAGACCGGTCACCGCGAGATTCTGCTGGAGGTTGCGTCAAACCCGGAAGCGGACACCCTGATGGAGCAGGGAAAACTTACTGTGCCGGCGCAGAGTCTCTTTCAGGTCGAAGCGGAAAATGCCTTTCTGGAGGGAAGCAATGAAATCCAGCGGGGAGAATGGTCAGCAGAAAGGAAGCAGATCTCCTGGCGTGCGGTGTACAGGCCGAAAGAGATCGGAGAGATTGCAGTCATCTGCATGACCGACGGGCTCGAGATGGAAATAAGCCAAATCCGCGAGGACTTTCTGACTGACATCCTGACTCCGACCATTGTGCTGTCGCTTGCTTTCCTGATTCTTGTCATCCTGCTGCGGCGCCGGGTGGCAGAGCCGATCCGCAGTATTTCAGAACGGATGAAGAGCTTCGCAAAGAACAGTACGGTTCAGCCGGAGCCGCTGAACATTCATTCCGGGGATGAGATTGAGGAAATTGCAGTCTCATTTGAAAAAATGACTGCGGATATCAGCACCTATGTCCGGAACATTGAAAGACTGACACAGGAGCGTCTGGAAACCGATGTTCAGATGAATGTTGCGGGCAGAATTCAATTCGGAATGGTCCAGGAAAGAAAAAATCTGAAAATCGGCGCCTTCTGGATCAGCGCCCTGACCCGCCCGGCAAAAAGCGTGGGAGGGGACTTTTATGACTGCTTCCGGCGGGATGACGGGAACATCTGTCTGATGATCGGAGATGTATCCGGAAAGGGGATCTCCGGTGCGATTTTCATGGCCCTGGTCAAAACCATGGTCCGGGAAAAACTTGCGGTAGGACTCAGCCCGGCGGAGGCGCTGAACCGGGCAAATGTGGAAGTGATGCTGCAGAACCCGGAGGGGCTGTTCGCCACGGTGTTCGCCGCAGAGGTGAATCTGCGGACGGGAGAGATGCGCTATGCCAACGCAGGGCATAACTATCCGGTCCTGCTGGGCGGAGAACCGAGAATCCTGAAACCGAATAACGGGATCGCCCTCGGCCTGTTTGACGATGCGGAGGTTGTGGACGAAGTTCTGACGATCGGGGTGGGGCAGGGATTGCTGCTCTACACGGACGGACTGACGGAGGCCATCAACGCCCGGAGAGAGGCATTTGGGATGGGCCGCCTGCTTGAAACACTGAAGGAGGAGCCCGCCGGAGAGAATCTCGGCGGAGAGAATCCGGCAGAGGAGGTCCTGATGCGGATCAGCCGGGCGGTGGGCAAATTCTGTGAAGGGGTGGAGCCCTTTGACGACATCGCGGCGCTCATGATCTGTCAGGAGGATGAGGAAAATGAGCCCGGCACCGAAGAAGAGCAGGATGAATGTGCCCGGGAGGGCGCCCGGAACGGGTTTCGCCCGATTCCTGCAGCGCTGTCTTCCTTTGACATCATCCGTGAGACCGTTTTTGCCTGTGCGGGGAATACGGAGAAGACAAGAAAAGCGCTGCTTGCCTGTGATGAAGCGCTTGCGAACATCGTCAACTATTCCGGGGCAACGGAGCTGTCTTTTGCCTGCGAAAAGCGGGAGGACGGGCTGGAGATCGTCTTCGTGGATAACGGCATTCCCTTTGATCCAACAGCGGAAATTGCTTCAGAGAAGCAATTCGAGCATATGGACAACGGCGGTATGGGCCTGAACCTGATCCGCCAGACGGTGTCGTCTTTTCAATATGAACAGAAGGATGGGAAAAACCTGTTTACGATGATTTTTCCGCTTTGACATGATTCCCGCTTCTTTGACTTTGCGGAGGTCAGCCGTCTGATCGACGGGTTATACGGCAATCAGAGCTCGGAGCTGCCAGACGCAGCATAAGAGAGTGACAACATAAGCAGGAGGAAAAGCGAATGAGTACAGACTATACCACCGGCACACCCTGGCTGGACTGTGACCTGGACGGCAACGTCACCGAGGCGACCCCGACCTCGCTGAAGGATCACTTTGCCCTCGCCATCAACAAGGAGAAAATTCTCAAAATCCGGATTCCGGAGGGTGTTCCCGCCGGCGGAACGATGACAGACCTGCAGCTGCAGAACGTGGAGGACACCAAAAAGATGTTCCTCGGCTCGAGGCCGAAGACGCATGATGCCAGGCTGGCCTATGACCTGTTCCACCTGATGATGGACTGGGAAAGCCGCAACGCCCGGGGCGCTGCCCCGCTGAAAGCGGCGACGGACGCGATCGAGGCCGTGGACAGCATCGAGGCGCTGAACCGGTATTTCCTGGAGACGCCCCCGGAAGAGCAGCTTGCAGGTCTCTGGGACGCCAGCGCCGCGCCAGACTTTATGGATTCCAGCCACTGCGTACTGGGATTTGCCAGCGGCAATCTTCTGCTCGAGGATTCGGCCGAGTACCGAGATCTCACCGAATACGGCAAAATCAAGAAGGATGCCGTCACGGTGCTGCTGAAGAAGGTGCTGGTTCGGCTCGGGTACAGCGAGAAAGAGGCGGCGCAGAAGCTGGAAAACTGCTTTGCCTTTGAGACGCTGATCGCGCCTGTCATCCTGACCAAGGAAGAGATGAGCAGCCCGGATTTTCTCACGAAGGTCTACAACCCCGTCAGCTATGACGAGGCCGTGAAGCTGCAGGGAAAGCTGCCCATTCTGGAGGAGCTTGAGAAAGAAGGCTTTCCGAAGGCGGAAAAGTACCTGAACATCCTGCCGGGCTTTCTGCCGAAGCTCAACGAGCTGTATACAGAGGAGAATCTGCCGCTGATCCGGGATTATCTGATCGCGCACAGCGTGATGAACGCTGTCGGGGACCTTGACCGCCAGTGCTTTGATTGGAGGATAGAATACAAAAACGCGATCACCGGTGCGACCGGTTCGCTGCCCGATGAGGCTCGCTTTTCCCTGGCTGTGGCGGACAAGCTGCCGTGGCCGGTCGGCCGGCTTTATGCCGAGACCTATCTCCGTAAGGAGGACAAGGACCGCATCCTTAAGCTGATGGACAGGCTCATCGAGGCCTATCACGGCATCATCGGCGAGGCGGACTTCCTCTCCGACACGACGAAGGCCAGGGCCATTGAAAAGCTGGAATCCATCAGCAGGGAAGTGCTGTACCCGGACGACTGGAGCAAGTATGAATGCAGCGAGCTGAACTATGCCCCGCGGGAAGAGGGCGGCAGGCTTTGGGAGGCCCTGGCGGCCATCCGGGCCAATAAGATTGCCGAAAACCTGAAGGAATACTTAAAGCCAGTGGACAAGAGCAAGTGGATCACGCCGCCGAGCGAGGTCAACTGCCAGTACTTCCCGACGAACAACAGCGTGTATATCATGGGCGCGTTTGCCCAGGGTGCGATCTACCGCAGCGAGATGAGCGACGAAGAGGTGCTGGGCAAGCTCGGCTGGGTCATCGGACACGAGATCTCGCACGCCTTTGACTCGAGCGGGGCACAGTTCGACAAAGACGGCAACATGTTAAGCTGGTGGACGGAGGAGGACTACGCCGCCTTCCTCAAGCGCAACGAGAAGATGGCCGCTTACTACAACGCCATGCACCCCTGGGCCGGGCAGGACTTTCGCGGCGGCATCATGACGGGCGAGGGCTGCGCGGACATGGGCGGCATGAAGGCCGTGCTGCGCATCGCGAAGCAGATGGAGGGCTTTGACTATGACAGGCTGTTCCGGTCGCTGGGCGAGGTGTGGCTGGAAAAGGGAAGCCTGCAGCAGGCCTACAACCAGATCAACGACCCGCACCCGATGGGATATCTGCGCGTCAACGGCACGCTGCAGCAGTTTGACGAGTTTTTGAACTTCTACGGCATCACCGAGGGCGACGGCATGTATCTGGCTCCGGAGGACAGGGTAGCGATCTGGTAAACGGCGCTCCTAATCAGTCTCCGGTGTGCGCGCCAAGAGAGGCCAATTGCCCCTCAGGAAGGTACTGCGGGCGCTCAATATAGTGGGGGAGGAATCATGCCCTTAACTGCGAGCAGACGGCGGAGGCATCAGGGGATGCCTCCCTACGCACTAAGAATTGGGGGAGACCTGCCACCTAAAAAAGCGCAGCTATTTGAAAATACCCAAAATTTTTGTAAATCAGAAGGAGAAGGGAAAAATGAGAGAAAGAAGTATGAGCAGATCCAGGGTTTGGGCGTGTCTGCTGCTGGCACTGATGCTGGTGCTGACGGTTTCACCGGCCGCCTTTGCCGAGGTGCAGTACTACACCGGGGAAGAGGCCTTCAGCGGCAGCCGTGACGCGACGGTCTTCCAGGCCGGCGCCAACCCGGCCAACGCGGCCGATATCAAGGGCCTGCTGTTCCTGGCGGGCGGCGATGTCAGCGTGACGGGCTCCAGCGAGTATGCGTTTATCGCGGGCATGACCGTCACCATTGACGGCAGCTGCCTCAACGACGCCTTTGTCGGCGGCAACCGCCTGACGCTGAGCGGCTCGGTCGGCCGCGACCTGTATGCGGCGGCGAGCGAGCTGGTCATCAGCGGCAGCGTCGGGCGCGACGTCTTTGCCGCAGCCGGCACGGTGATCCTCGACGGCGAGATCGGCGGCAATGTCTATCTGGAAGCCGGGGATATCGAGATCAAGGATTCGGCAAAGATCACCGGCACGGTCTACTGCAACAGCGAGGCCAACATCACCGGCGCTGCCGATGTCGTCGACGCCTCGGGCAACTATGACACACCGGCGGACAGCGGCGCGGCCGCCCAGGCCCCGGAGGCCAAGAACGCCGCGGCCAAGATCCCGGCCCAGGCGACGGCAGGCACCCTGTCCGTACGGCGGGATGCCGGGGCGCAGGCCTTCTTTGCGCTGCTGGACGCGGCACAGGCTGCCGGGAACACCACGGCAAAGGTGACCGTACAGAAGGAAGCGCCGGCTGTCGGCCCCAAGCTGATGTCCATGCTGAAGAGCTATGTGGGGCTGCTGCTGGTCGCCTTCCTGCTGCTGTGGCGCACGACGCTGTGGCAGAAGATCGCCAGGGACTTCAGCGGCAAAAAGTTCGGCTTTTACATCGGCACCTTCTTCATCGGCGTCGGCTATCTGCTGCTGCTGCCGCTGATCTGCATCGTGCTGATCATCTCGGGCTTCGGCGTGCGGATGGGCCTGATCCTGATGCTGGTGATCTCGGCGCTGGCGGTCGCAGCGCCCGTGTTCTTCGGCTTCTTCCTCGGCTCGTTTATCTGGTGCAGACTGCTGAAGAGGGAGCGCACCTATTGGGCGGAGCTGCTCATCGGCCTGCTGATCTGGTGCCTGTTCCGCTTCGTGCCCGCGCTGCAGTTGATCACCACGGTGATCACGATGCCGCTGGCGGTCGGCGTCTTCCGCCGCCTGCTGATCAAGAAGGAAAAGAATAAGACCGGCAGAAAGGGCAGAAAGGGCAGAAAGGACGCGGACGAAGAAGAGGCCGACGAGGCCGACGAGGACGACGAGGACGATGAGGTCGAGGAGATCATCGAGAGAAGCAAGGGCGGCAGAAGCAGCGAATCGAGTACGCCGCGCCGCGGCCGTCACGAGCTGAAGAGCTGAGAGCCCGGTCAAGGCGATGAAGACCTGCAAGAACGGGGTGATCGTCGCCATGCACGCCTGCAGGGTTGAAACGGAAGGGAAACAAGAACTGTGAACAGTCCTGAAAAAGAGAGGAAGGAAGAAAACCATGAGAAAACTGTCAAAATGGCTCAGCTTCGTGCTGATTCTGTGCATGCTGGGCAGCATGATGCCCTTCGCACTGGCAGACGGCGCTGAGACGGAACCGGCGGAGGAAGCCGCGGCGACGGAAGAAGCGCCGGAAGCTGCGGAAGAAGCGCCGGCTGCGCTGACGCCGAAGGATCCGGCCGCGTGGACCGTGATGGTCTATCTCTGCGGGACGGATCTGGAGTCGGGCGGCGGCATGGCCACCACAAACCTCAAAATGATCGCCAACACCGTGCCCAACGAGAATGTCAACGTGCTGATCCAGACCGGCGGTACGAAGAGCTGGCAGGCGAAAGACGCCGTCGGCATGGACATCGCCACGGACCGGCTGCAGCGCTGGAGCTGGGACGGCGAGGGCTATCATCTCGTGGATGAGCAGGAGCTTGCCAGCATGGCAAAGCATACGACGCTCTCCGACTATATCCAGTGGGGCGCCAAATATTATCCTGCGGAGAAGTACATGCTGGTCCTGTGGGATCACGGCGGCGGCAGCGCCACGGGCCTCATTGCGGACGAGCTGCACGATGATGCGCTTATGAGTCTCGATGGACTGAGCCGCGCGCTGAAAAACGGCGGTGTCCATTTCAATCTCGTGATGACGGACACCTGCCTCATGGCAAGCCTTGAGACCGCACAGGCCATTGCGCCCTACGCGGACTATCTGGCGGCCTCGGAGGAAACCCTCCCCGGCCTCGGAAGCAACTATGAAGAGTGGCTGCAGTGCCTGTACGATGAACCGGAATGCGGTCCCGTCCGCGTCGGAAGGATTGTCTGTGACGCAACCCAGATTCTGTATGCCGAGGGTGACAATGACGTTTACAGAAAAGGCCTGACCTTCTCGCTGATCGACCTGGGCAAAATCGACAAGGTGGCGGAGGCCTTCAACGCCTATATGAAGGAGGTCGTCAGCCTGATTCCGGATCCTGCGGCTTTCGGACAGTATCTGAACGCCGTCAGCACCACGGATCGCTTCCAGGCCACCGAGATGTGGGACCTGTACGATCTGGCCCGCAGAGGAATCAAGGGCGGCATCTCGAAAGAGACCGGGATCGCGGTGGAGAAGGCGGTGGATGACGTGGTGATTTACAGCATCCGCCAGGCCTATCACCCCTATTGCCACGGCCTGTCCGTCTATCTGCGCTACAGCGACGACCGCAGAGGCAGCCTGGACCGTCTGGCGCGCAGCTGCAGCAATCCCTGGCAGCTGGCCTTCCTGGATGCCGTCAACCTGAAATGGGATGCGCCGGAATGGGTCACCGACATCGTCGGGGAGATTCCTCAGGTGAAGAACGAGCTCTATACGGTCAAGTTTGACGCCGAGGTCAGCGAAGATCAGAGCCAGGCGATCATGAACATCTATTCCGGCATCAGCAGCGGCGGCTATCTCCGTTACGAGCTGCAGCGCTATAACGAGCAGGATCAGGATTGGTACGCCCTCGGCGAGAGCGAGGATGTGCGGATGGTGGAACTGACAGATGATAAAGTCAGCTTTGCGGCCGAGTTTACCGGAAAGTGGCCGGCCATCGACGGCGAGTTCCTGAGCGTCACCAGCCAGGACATCATTGGCAACAAGGTGCTGCTGCAGGCGCCGATCCGCCTCTTCGGATTCAAGATTTTCAATCTGCGGATTCTCGCGGAGTACCCGGAGGATCTGAGCAATATCACTCAGAACGGGGCTGAGGAGGATGCCGCGCCCGAGGAAGAGGCGGAAAGCGCGCATGAAGTGACCTACGAGCTGGAAGGCGTCTGGGACGAGTACAATTCCTCCACGGGCCTTGTTGACCGCAACACCTTCTCTATGGCAGACCTGATGGGGCTGGATTTTGAAATCGGCAAACCGGTATTCAGTGATTATCTGATGGAGACGCACGCCCCGAAAACGATCGGCGATATGAAGTACAGCGAGCCGATGCCCTTCTCCCTGGATCTTGAGGTGGAAGACACGGTGCTTCCGGCCGGACAGTACCGTCTGCGCTACACGATCAAGGATATGCTGGACAGAACCTATTATACGGATTTCTTCGATCTGACCTGGGACGGCCAGAACGCGGTCTTCACCGATCCCAACCCGGAACCCGCGGAATAAGAAAGCTTTATAACGCCTCGAGGCGATCACCGCGCTGAAGACCGTACGGGTGGGACCGGGCCTGTAAGGCCGCGGTCCCTGCCCGGTCGTTTTACCGAGCTCTGCAAGGTAATAACAAAGACGTGGAAAGGATGAGACCAGCTATGAAAAAACTGCTCAGCATTCTTCTGGCGCTGACCGTGCTCCTGTCCCTGGGTGCATCGGCCTTTGCCGGGAACGACGACACGCCGGACGGCAGATGGCTTTGCTCGGATATTGACGGAAGCGTGACAGACGATACGCCCGCCGAGCTGAAAGATGATTTTCATCTGTATGTAAACAAGGACTGGTTTGTCAACACGCCGCTTCCCGACGGAACGCTGGGCTACGGCACGTTTGAAGAAATGAACGATGTCCTGGATGAAAGGATGCTTGCCCTGATTCATGACGAGAGCCTCACCGGGCATGATGCGGAACTGGTACACAAGCTCTACAGGCTGGCGTCGGATTGGGACTACCGTGACGCGCTGGGTTTGGAACCGGCAGAAAAGTGGATGAAGGCCATCCTGTCCATCGACAGTCTGGACGCGCTGATGAGCTATCTTCATTCAGACGAAAACCTCACCCGCTCCATTCTGTTCACGAGCGCCGTCGGTGCCGATATGCTTGACCCGGATGTCTACACCACGCTGATCGTCGCGCCTACCCTGATGCTTCAGGACTCGGCGGAATACACCGAGCGCACAGAGGCCGGAGAACAGGCCTATGAAAAGAACCGTCAAATCAGCGATTATATCCTCCGGCGTCTGGGCCTCAACGAGGAAGAAGCGGCCGCCGCGTTTGACAATGCCATCGCGTATGAGACGCTTCTCGCGGCGCATATCCAGCCGCAGTCGGCGCAGTACAGCCCCGACTATCTCAGCAGCATCCTGAACTATTATGACCGGGATCAGCTCGCGGAGCTGGCGGGAGATTTCCCGATTCTGGACCTGCTCAACGTTGTGGGGAACACTTCCGCAAAGCGGTTTATGGTCCATGAGCCGGCGTTCATCGCCGCGCTTCAGGACATCATCACAGAGGAAAACGTCCCCCTGATCCGCGACTGGCTGCTGGTCAACAACATGATTGAAACGGGCAAACGGCTGGACAGGGAAACGTACGATGAGGTCAAGGCCATTGAAAGCCGTCTGATGGGAATCTCGGGCACGTCCGATGACGAGAGCATCGCGGTGAACACGGTAAAGGAACTGCTGGAAGTGCCGATGAACAAGCTGTACATCCAGGCTTACTGCAATGAAGAGCAGCGCGAGGCCGTCCTGGATATGGTCAATGAGATTCGGAATTCCTACTATGACATGCTGAATGCCAACGACTGGCTCAGCGAAGAAACCCGGGCAGCGGCCATCGAAAAGCTGGACAACCTGCGCATCCGCGCCATCTATCCGGACGAGCTGCCCGACTGGTCCGATCTGGACTTTAAAGGGGTCGAAGAGGGCGGCAGCCTGCTGGATGCCGAAATGGCAATCGGCCGGTACATCTTAGAGAATAACGCCGCAAAGGCAGATACCGCCGTGGATAAGGATGCCTGGGATCTGATGATTCTTCCCACAGTCACGGCGAATGCCGCGTACAACGCCCAGGACAATTCCATCAACATCTTTGCGGGCTTCCTCGGTGGAGTGTTCTACGGAGAGGACAGAAGCTATGAGCAGAATCTGGGCGGAATGGGCTTCTTTATCGGACATGAGATCGGCCATGCCTTTGACACCAACGGCGCGCAGTATGACAAGGACGGGGCGTACGCGGACTGGTGGACGGACGAGGATAAAGCGGTTTTCCTGGAAAGGGCGGCAAAGCTGGCTGCGTGGTATGACGGCTTTATTCCCTTTGAAGGATGCGAATATTCCGGCCAGCAGGTACAGACCGAGGCCATTGCCGACATGGGCAGCATGAAATGCCTGCTCGCTATTGCCGCACAGAAGGATGACTTTGATTATGACGCATTCTTCCGGCAGTTTGCCAGCTTGTTCCGCACAAAGGCAACGCTGCCTGCCATCATCGGCAACACGGCGGTTGACATTCATCCGATGCGCTACATGCGCACCAATGCCACCCTGGCGCAGTTCCAGGAATTCGACGACTTCTACGGCATCCAGGAGGGCGACGGCATGTATCTTGCCCCTGAGGAGCGGGTAGCCGTCTGGTAAAAATGCAATACGCTGGCACGAACAGCAGAATTACGTAAGAGAGAGGATGATGATATAATAAACAAAAATGCTTTATTTATGCTCCATTTGTGCCGAATATTGTCCTGGGAGACAAAATCATTCTTGACATCTTTTGAAAAATCCCTATAATGGGAAATGAAGAGCAACGACTTTGCGGCTGCTCCTCGTGCTAAAGATTAGGGATTCGTGATCGAAGGATCACAAAACCGCCGTCACTTCTGACACAAGTGGCGGCAGTTTTTTTCGCTGCGATCCTTCTGATGGGTTTCCTTGATGATGCCGTCACCCGATTCTATGTGGTCTGATGGGAGTATAGCATAGAATTCGGCACTGAGCAATAAGAGGGGAGAGGCTTGACAAAGAAGATAATAGCTTTTATGATTAAGACTAGAAAATTATGCTATTTATAGAAGACGGGATTACTCAGACGGAGATCGCTGAGAAGGTTGGTGTGTCTCCTCCCTATGTCAATCGAATCATCCGGGGGCGGGAACAGATCGTCAACAAGACGTTCGTAAAGATGATGGACGAGCTTGGCTATGATGTGGAACTGACCTATAAAAGAAAGTCTGCAGAAGCAATTGCCCGATAGGAGGTGCAACAGGATGCGAGTTCAGAAACACCTAAAACCCAAGATACTCTCCCTGATCGCTACCGCCATTTGTCTTACCATAGCATTATCTTGCTTCATCATGCCAGCATTGGCTGCTGCGGGTGAGAACGAGGATAGTGCGTTAACGGTCGGTGTACCTGTGGATCGATGCCCGGTATTCTACCTGGACGCCGATACGGGTGAAATTGTAGGCATTGGCGTAGATTTAATGCGGGCTGTTGCGGAGAATGCTGGGTACGACGTATCATTCATTCGCGTCAAAGAAGCGACACTGAAAGAGGCTTTAGATAATGAGGCCTATGATGTTGTTATGCCTTTCGGAAGCGCTGTTCCAAGTGCCTCCGGAAAGCCGAGCATTGTTACGGAGAATCTTATACAGACACCATTTACCCTTGTCACAAAAGGCAATGGAGATCTTCCGCAGCTCAACGATCTTCATGTTGGAATGCTTCACTCCCTTGCAGCCGGAGCAGAAACAGTCCAACAGTTATATCCGGGAATGGAGATCACCCTGTATGAAACCATGCCGGAATGCGTGAAGGCGCTCCGGGCTGGTGAGGTGGATGCTCTGCTGCATAACTCTTATGTTTGGAGTTATGTACTACAAAAACCCTCTTATTCCGATTTGAAAGTTCAGCCGGGTGCCATGTTCTCTATGGATTTCCGAGCCGGTGCTCTGGATACTTCGAAGGGGCATGAGATAATTGATCGTTTGAATGGTGGAGTTGCCGAATTGACTGACACACGTCGGCAGGCCATCACTCTGGACTATACTTCCCGGAAACTATATCAATATGAACTTTCGGATTACCTGTACCAGTATGGTCTGAGCATATTACTGGTTGTGCTGCTTATCATTGCACTGATCGCTGTCGCTATCATGAAATACCGTGAGATGCGGGCTGCACATGAAGAAAAGATCCGGCAGTTGGTCGATCATGATCCATTGACGGGCGTGTTCAGCCTTGATGGATTTCGAAAACGCGCTGAGGAATTACTGCGTACTCATCCTGACACGCCATATTTACTTGTTTACACCAATATTAAGAATTTCAAATTTATCAATGACAGTCTGGGC
>ONGJ01000067.1 GCA_900317375.1 uncultured Eubacteriales bacterium | reverse complement strand
CGGCATCTGACAGACCGGTGCCGATCTCTTCAGCAATACGGTTGCCCAGGATGGTCAGCAGTTCAGACAGATCTTCTTCTGTGACCTTGTCCTTCTCCGCCAGTTCACTCAGGAAGGTTTTCAGATCCGGGTCGTCCTTTTTCTCTTCGGCAAAAGCCATCACCGTGAAGGATAAGGCCATTGCAAGAATCAAAAGGATGCTGAGAATTTTTTTCATTGCTCTTTTTTCCTTTCTTTGCTTTTCTTTTCTTTTACTTGCCGCCCCAGCAGAGGCTGTTGATATAGTCGGTCAGGGCAGCGCGGTCATAATACTGATCCAGCGTGGTGAAAACATGGTCCGGGTCCGCGCCGCGGTCAATGTCATAGAACGAGCCGTTCTTCATAAAGGACGTGCGCCTGTTGCCCGAGATCTGGAAAGATGTTCCCCAGGCAGATGAAACGGGCTGGATTGTGCAGGTACCGCCGCCGGAGGTACGCCCAAGCAGCGTGACAACGCCAGACTCCTTGAACATGCAGGGTACCAAATTGGCACAGGAGAAGCTGAAGGAGGAGGTCAGGCAGAACAGATTTTTGTCCGAGATCGTGTCGTTCTCGTCAAACACTCTGTCCCGGTTGATATCGGCCCGATAGGTATTGGAGCAAATGGCGCCGGTCATGGTGTCCTTCATGCCGACAGAAGCCTCCCCCAGGAACCAGGCGATGGTAATGATCGCCGTGTCCGTAACACCGCCGCCGTTGCTGCTCAGGTCGAGGACTACGTTTTCAATCGGGCTGTCCTCACGGGTGATCATGGCGTGCGCCTTCATGATCAGGCCGATGGTATCGTCCGGGAGATCCATGGGGTCTTCTACAGCATAGTAATCATCAGGATTTTCAACGGAGATTTCAAAGTTGTCAAAGGTGATATAGGCCGTGTTTCCGATCTCTTCATATCCAGGGACGCCATCGGGATAATACTCCGCCCTGGCGTCCAGCTGGCGCTGACGGAAATTGCCCATCCGCGCACGGGAGAGTCCGGTAGCCGTATAGTCGATGGGCCCGTTCAGGTAAGAGAAAGCGTGCCACTTACTGTGGTTGTCATCGAGATAGTCTGTGATCAGACGGTAAATGGCCCCGTCTGCCTGTTTCACTTCCGAACCCTTCAGCAGAGCGTCAAAACCGACCTCATGGAACAGCTTGTCAAAACTCTCAATATCATGACTTCCCTTCATGCCGTAGAGATAGTCCAGCATCAGGCACAGCTCGTTGTAGCCGTATTTTGTCAGCGCCTCGCTGCGCTCGCCGGTGGGCGCGTCATAGTAAAGATCCAGGCAGGATCGGATATCTTCGGAGATGATGACGCACTTTCCGTTAAAGTACAGGCCGCTCATCTGAGCAGGAGCTGTAATGAAGTCGGAGATCGTCTGCAGTGGGATCAGGTACAGTCCGTCCTGCTGAATCAGTTCAATGTCATAATCTGCCAGGGGGATCTGCAGCTCATCGCCGAAGCGGGCATAGGCACCGTTATCAACCTTCTGCAGAAGGGAGGGCTCTCCTGCGTCGTTGAAACCGGGCAGATTGGTGAAGTCCAATATGGTCGAGGCAGTGGCCTTCATGCAGAACAGGTTATAATCCATGAAATTGATGGTGTCGTTGTCAAAATCGAAGGTCAGGGGAATATCCTGCTCATAGAGATCGTTGGTTCTGTTAATGGTTACAACGGGTCCCTCCGAAGAGATCGTAAACTTGACACCGTCATACATTTCCGAGATCAACATCAAAAAATCGTTGGCCTCGATATAAGGCAGGTCAGTCACGCCGTCCAGGAAGTAGAGCGTCAGATCCATACCTGTTTCTGCGCCCTCATAATACATAGGGAATACGGCGCTGGTGATCTCGTGCTTCATGCCGGCATCTGACAGACCGGTGCCGATCTCTTCGGCAATACGGCAGCAGTTCAGACAGATCTTCTTCTGTGACCTTGTCCTTCTCCGCCAGTTCGCTCAGGAAGGTTTTCAGATCCGGCTCGTCCTTCTCTCCTTCGGCAAAGGCCGTAAGGCCCAGGGATATGACCATCGCCAGGACCAGGAGAATGCTGAGTAGTTTCTTCATTGTCTTTTCTCGTCCTTTCCTCGTTATCATGTTTACCGGGCAACACCCGGATCACGGCTTTATGGGTTTGTTTTCCAGCAGATGCTGTTGATATAGTCGGTCAGGGCTGCACGGTCATAGTACTGCTCGGGCGTGGGCAGGACGAAATCCGGATCAGCGCCGCGGTCAACATCGTAGAATGCACCGTTCTTGAGGAAGGATGCACAAATGTTCACGGAAATCTGGAAAGAGGTGCCCCAGGCTGTACTGACATTCAGGATAGAGCAGGCTCCGCCGCCCGAAGTACGTCCCAGCAGGGTAACCATACCGGAATCTTTGAACACGCAGGGCACGAGATTGCCGCTGGAGAAACTGCAGGGAGAAATCAGGCAGAACAGGTTTTTGTCCGCCACAGTGTCCTTCTCGTCAAAAACCCCGTCGCGGTTGACATCGGCCCGGTAGGTCGTGGTGCCCATCGCACCCGTCATGTTGTCCGTCCCGCTGATCGCCGCCTCACCAAGGAACCAGGCGATGGTAAATGCCGCAGCGCTTTCCGAGCCACCGAGGTTTGTGCTCAGGTCAAGAACCACGTTTTCAATGGGGCTGTTTTCACGATAGATCTGCTCATGTGCCCGCATGATCAGGGCAATGGAGTCTTCCGCCGGGAAGTCCTGCAGGTCTTCAACAAGATAATAATCCTCGCCGTTTCGTGTCAAATTCATGAATGTGTCAAAGGAAATATATGCCGTGTTTCCGATCTCTTCATAGCCGGGAATGCCGTCGGGATAAAACTGCGCCTTGGCGGCATTCAGACGCTCAAGATAAGCAAAGAGTTTGGTCCTCGCAGCACCGGATGCCGAATAATCAAGGGGACCGGCCAGGTAGGAAAAGCCGTGCCAGTCGGTATGATTGTCGTCAAGGAAGTCCGTGGTCAGGCGGTAGATCGCCTTGTCAGCCTGTTCCGCACTCGGCCCCGTCAGCGGTCCTTTAAAACCGATATCGTCAAAGAGCCTGTCGAAGCTCTCAATCCTGTGGGTTTCTTTCAGGCCGTAGAAATAGTCCATCATCATGCAAAGCTCGTTATATCCGAATTCCGCCAGAGCTTCGCTGCGATCGCCGGTGGGTGCGGCATAGTAGAGATCAGCGCACGCAGAGATGTCAGCGCTGACGATGACACACTGTCCGTTAAAGAAGAAGCTGCCCATCGTTGTGTTCGGCATGACGATGTCGGACATGGTCTGAAGCGGGACCAGATACAGTCCGTCCTGCATGATCAGATCGATGCCGTAATCAGAAAGCGGAAAAATCAGTTCATCACCGTAACGCGTGAAGGAACCGGTATCGACCTTTTCCAGCAGCACAGGTTCACCGGCTTCATTGAGGAGATTCATGGTGACTGTATCGAGGAGCGTAGCCGCGTTGCCTCTCAGGCAGAACACATTGTAGTCCATGAAGTCGATGCTGTTCTTATCAAAATCAATGACCATGGTCGCGCCGTTGTCTCTGGCCTCGGAATCACTGTTATGGCGGGTATAGGTCACAACGGGCCCGTCCGTCTCAATCGAATAGTTGATGTCCGTGCCCGGACCGTCAAAGAAGTTGTCCATCAGGCTCAGCCAGTCGTTGACTTCGATGTAGGGCAGGTCTGTTACACCGTCCAGGAAGTAGAGCGTAACGTCCATTCCCATATCGTCGCTGTCAAAATAGAGGGGAAACGCGGCGCTGGTGATTTCGTGCGTCTCTGCTGCAAAAGCCGTTACGCCCAGGGACGCAAACATCGAGAGAATGAGAAGAATGCTGAGCAGTTTTTTCATGTTGCCTCTCCTTTAATACAGGGTGTTGATATAGTCGGTCAGAGCTTCACGGTCGTAATACTTCTCCGGGGTGCTGATGGTATAATCGGGATCTGCGCCGCGGTCAATGTCATAGAGGGCTCCGTTCTTGAGGAATGACATGCGCGTCTGCGAAGAGATGGTGAAGGAGGTGCCCCAGGCGGAGGAGGCAGTCAGCACGGTACAGCTGCCGCCGCCGGAGGTCCTGCCCAGAAGGGTGACCTTGCCGGACTGTTTGAACACGTTGGGAACCAGATTGCCGCAGGAGAAGCTGACAGGAGAAATCAGGCAGAAGATATTCTTGTCCGCGATGGTGTCCCTCTCGTCAAACTCGCGGTCGAGGTTCACATCCGCCCAGTAATCCGTGTTGGCCATGGCACCGGTGAAGGTATCTTTGAGGCTTATGGACGCCTTGCCCAGACACCAGGCGACCAGATAGGCCGCCGCATCCACCGTGCCTCCCGTATTGCAGCTCAGATCGATGACCACATTCTCAATGGGGCTGTTCTCACGGGTAATCTGCTCGTGCGCTTTGATCACCATGGAAACTGTATCTTCAATGGGGATATCCTGTACGTTTTCGTAGCCGTAGTAGTCGTTATAGGAGCCCGTAAAGATATCAAAATGGTCAAAGGTGATGTAGGCCGTGTTGCCGATTTCTTCGTACCGCGGCGCACCGTCAGGGTATTGCTCTGCACGGGCGGCCATATGTTCGTTGCGGTGCTCCATTAGGCCGGTCAGGGAGGGTCCCTTTTCCGCATCATAATCGATCGGACCGGTCAGATAGGAATAGGCCCTGAATCCGGAGTGGATATCGTCGAAATACATGTTGATCAGGTTATAGATTAACCGGTCGGCCAGATCCGGGTCTGTGCCGCGAAGCCCCTCATCAAATCCGATCTCTTCGAACAGCTGAGCAAAACTGTCGATCCCATGTACTTCCTTCAGACCGTACAGGCTGTCCAGCATCAGACAGAGTTCGTTATAGCCATACTCTGCGAGAGCCTTGCTGCGCGTGCCGGTCGGAGCGGAATAGTAGAGCTCGTTGGAAGCCGACAGTTTATCGGCAAGGATTACGCACTGGCCGTTGAAAAAGAAGTTAAAGCCTTTGTTGGGGGCCAGGGTAAAATCGCACATCGTCTGGAGGGGAACCAGATACAGTCCCTCCTGCTGGATCAGGTCAATACCGTAATCTCCCAGGCGAATCACCAGCTCGTCACCGTAGCGGTCAAAACTGTAGCTGTCGCTTTTCTTGATCAGCGCGGGCTCTCCCGCCTCGTTGAAACAATCCTTGGAAGTAAAGTCAAGAAGCGTGGACATGTTGGGAAGCTTCATAAAGAAGTTGTAATCCTGGAACCGGAAGATATTCTCGTCAAAATCAATGACCATGGTGAATCCGTTCTCCCGGGTGTAGCAGGCCACGGGACCGGCTGTCTCGAGGCTGAGACGGTAGCCGTTTTCGTCGTCCTCATCCCCGATGATCATGTTGAGCAGGTCCATCCAGTCGTTGAGTTCAACATAGGGCAGATCGTTTACGCCGTCCAGGAAGTACAGCGTCACTTTCTCGCCGGAATCATCGCCCATCAGATAAAAGGGGAACTCGGCGCTGGTGATCTCGCGCCTATCCTCTGCAAAGGCCGTAACGCCAAGGGATACGACCATCGCCAGGACCAGGAGAATGCTGAGTAGTTTCTTCATTGTCTTTTCTCGTCCTTTCCTCGTTATCATGTTTACCGGGCCGCGCCCGGGTCGTTTTCAAATGGAAGGTGCTGCACATCACTCCCGGCCTGCGCCGGGGACGGTTGTACGCACAGCCGCCCCCGGTGCTCCCCGGGCAGGTGCTGCGGGCTTACAGGCCCAGTTCCTCCCGGACGGCCTTCAGCACGGCAATTGACTCGAGCTTGTAGGTCTGCAGCGCCTTGACCAGGTTCTTCGCCGTGAACTCTTCGCGCAGGGTCTTCAAGAATTTCTCGGTAGCGGGGCGAAGCGCCTTTTCCAGCCCGCTGCCTGCCGCGAACATGGTGGGCTCATCATCACCGGTTTTGTAATAGAGCACGCGGTCGGGAATGCCGTTCGCGTCCATGTCGGTCAGATACATGTCGAATTCGCCGTCGCCGTAAAGGTCCATGGCGAAGGTGTCAAAGTCGCCGGTGCGGTTGCTGTCGATCAGGGCAAAGTCGGTGATGCCGTCGTCGTTCAGGTCGAAGAACAGCTCGTTCTTCGGGGACGGGCAGAGCAGCTTTGCCATCTCGGCGTCGGCCCTCATGGCTGCGCGCGTCCTTGCGAGCGTGCCGGTCTTGCCGTAGTCCTTTGCCTTCTCGTCGATGTCGTTCTTGATGCCGTACAGGGTATCCTTGATGCGCTGGGGATCGCTCTCCTTCAGGGCCGCCGTGATTCCCTCCCGTATTATCTGCCCGACGAACTCATGGATGCGGGCCTCGTTTTCCTTGCCGATTTTGGTATAGCTGGGCGTGTCCTGACCGTCGGGATAGTACAGGGTGGTGTCGGCGAGGCCGTTGCCGTCCGTGTCAACGTAATACAGATTCAGTTCTCCGCTGCCGGTCCTGTCGAGGGCGAAGGAATCGGGAAACCCGTCTCCCGTGGTGTCGATAAAGGCAAAGTCGCACTTGCCGTCGCCGTTGAGGTCCAGCAGGACCTCATACTTCGTGCTCGGCATAACGAATTTCGCGATCTCGGGAATCGCCTTCAGGTGCTTTCTGAAATTGGATATGACGCTCATTTGTACGTTCCTCCTTGGATAGGGATTTGAATACGCGGGGTGTATGCTGAACGGTCCGCCTTACATGATACTGTTGATGGTATCGGTCCGGGCCGCGCGGTCATAGAAGCTCTCTGGGAACTGCAGCGGGAGTTCCGGTGCCGCGCCCTGGTCGATAACGTAGAACGAGCCGTTCTTGGTGAAGGCCGGACGCATGGACCCGGAGATCTGCTTTATGGCTTGGTTTTCCAGCAGATGCTGTTGATATAGTCGGTCAGGGCTGCACGGTCATAGTACTGCTCGGGCGTGGGCAGGACGAAATCCGGGTCCGCGCCGCGGTCGATGTCATAGAAAGATCCGTTTTTCAAAAAGGAACTGACGTTGTTGGAGGAAATCTGGAAGGACGTGCCCCAGGCTGTGGACGCGGGCAGTACCGTGCAGGCGCCGCCGCCGGAGGTCCGCCCCAGCAGGGTAACCTTGCCGGAGGCCTTGAACTCGCAGGGCACATAGTTGCCGTTGGAGAAGCTGGCGGGAGAAATCAGGCAGAAGAGGTTTTTGTCCGCCACCGTGTCTTTCTCATCGAAGACCCGATCCAGATTGACGTCGGACCGGTAGGTGGTCGTGCACATCGCGCCGGTCATGTTGTCAACCTTGCCGGGAGCCCCTTCGCCCAGAAACCAGGGAACGACGAAAGCCGACGCATCGTCAGCGCCGCCCAGGCTTGCACTCAGATCGAGGACCACGTTCTCAATGGGGCTGTCCTCGCGGAAGATCTGCGCGTGCGCCTTGATGATCAGCAGGATGGTGTCGACCTCCGGATATTCCGCCGGGTCTATCTCTAACTCATAGTAATCATTCGGCTGGAACAGTCTGGAAAAGGAGTCAATCGTGATGTAGGCCGTGTTGCCGACTTCTTCATAACCGGGAATACCGTCGGGATAGAACTTTTCCCTGGCATTCAACTGGCGCGAATAATGCTCGCCGATTTTCATGATGGAAGCGTCCTTTGCCTCATAATCGATCGGGCCGGTCAGATAGGAAAAGGCGTGCCAGCTGCTGTGGCCGTCACGGAGGAAGTCGGTGAGCAGGCGATAGATCGCCCCGTCCGCCTGTTTTACCTCCGAACCCTTCAGATGGACGTCAAAGCCGACGTCATGGAAGAACTGGGCAAAGCTGTCGATCTGATGCGAGTCCTTCAGGCCGTAGAAATAGTCCAGCATCAGGCACAGCTCGTTATAGCCGTATTCGGCCAGCGCCTCGCTGCGCTCGCCGGTGGGCGCGGCGTAGTAGAGATCGCCGCATGCAGAAATATCCGTGGTCAGATTCACGCTCTGCCCGTTAAAGAAAAAGCATCCCAGCACGGTGCTGGACATCAGAATGTCGGACAGGGTCTGCAGCGGGATCAGGTACAGGCCGTCCTGCATGATCAGGTTGATGCCGTAATCCTTCAGCGGGAATGTCAGGGCGTCGCCGTAGCGCGTAAAGGTGCCGGAGTCTACCTTTTCCAGCAGGGCCGGTTCCCCGGCGTCATTGAAGACCTCCATGGTGACCGTGTCCAGGATCGTGGAAGACTGCGCTCTCATGCAGAAAAGATTGTAATCCTGGAATTCTATCATGTCCTTCTCAAAATCAACGGTCATGGGGACGCCGTTATCCATGGCCCCTTCTCTGCTGTTATGGCGCGTAAAGGTCACAACAGGACCGTCAGTCTCCGCGGTAAAGCTGACCCCCATCTTGCTGTCGCCGAGTGTGAGATTCATCAGAGGCAGCCAGTCACCCACATCCATATAGGGCAGGTCTTCTGCGCCGTCCATGAAATACAGTTTTATCTTCTCTCCCACGTCTATCTGCCCGAAATAGAGGGGAAACTCGGCGCCGGTAATCTCATGCTGTTCCTCCGCGAAAGCCGTAGCGCCAAGGGACAGGACCATTGCCAGAATCAGGAGAATGCTGAGCAGCTTCTTCATTGTCTGTCCTCGTCTTTCTCTGTCATGTATTCATACCGAGCCGCGCCCGGGTCACTGTCGAATGGAAAGTTCTGCACATCATGTTCGGGTTTTGCCGGGGACGGTTGTGTGCACAGCCGCCCCCGGTGTTTGCTTTTCGCTCAATGCAGGCTGTTGATGTAGTCTGTCAGGGCCTCGCGGTCGTAGAATGTCTCGGGGAAGGCAAGAGTAAAGTCGGGCTCCGCACCCTGGTCGATGTCATAGAACGAGCCGTTCTTGGTGAAGGCCAGGCGGGTGGGGCCGGAGATGCGGAAGAGGGTGCCGTAGGCGGTGGACAGCGGCAGCACGACGCAGCTTCCGCCGCCCGAGGTCCTGCCCAGCAGCGTCACCTGTTCGGAATTCTTGAACACGCTGGGTACGAAGTTGCCGCAGGAGAAGCTGTTCGAGGTGGTCAGGCAGAAGAGCTTCTTGTCCGTCAGTCCGCGGTCGTTCTCGTCAAACTTGCCGTCCAGGTTTACGTCCACATTGTAGACGGCGGTGGCAAGCGCGCCGGTCATGGTGTTCTTCAGACTGCCGTAGCCATTGCCCAGGAACGTGGCGATGACAAAGATCGCGGTGTCCGCGTCGCCGCCGCCGTTACACGAGAGGTCCAGCACCACGTTTTCTACGGGGCTGTTCTCGCGCGTGATCTGCGAGTAGGCGTAGATCATGATGCCGATGGTGTCCGTGTTTTCTGCCGTGGGCGGGGTTACATAATAATCCACACCGTCCGGAATGGGCAGAAAGTGGTCAAAGGTGATGTAGGCCGTGTTGCCGATCTCCTGATAGGCCGGTACTCCGTCGGGGAAAGCCTCCGCACGGGCGGCTTGATACGTCTTGCCCTTGATGATGCTGTCGCGCATGGCGCGTCCGACGCTGACGGTGTCGAGCAGTTCTTTGGCCAGTCCGTCACGGCTCCAGGCCGATTCGGATCCGAAGGTGCTGTGCTGGTCGTCCAGGTGCATGAAGATGATCTTGTACAGGGCCTCGTCCGCCGCATTGGGGTCCGGACCCATCAGGGCCTGTTTCGCGCCGGCCTGCTGGGCCAGATCGTCAAAGCAGGCGATGCCGTGGGCTTCCTTCAGACCGTAGAGGTTGTCGAAGGCCAGGCAGAGTTCGTTGTAGCTGAACTGCCCCATTTTTTCGCTGATCTGCCGTTTTTCGGCCTGATAGTACAGTTCGCCCATCGGCTTGCGCTCCCCGATCAGGCCTTCGCCGAGGTCGCCGTATTTTACGAAGAAGACGGCGTCGCCGTTGTACAGCAGGTTGATGTAATGCAGCGCCAGCAGGAAGTCGCTGAAGGTCTGCATCGGCACATAGATGCCGTTCTCGTCGGCCGCCAGGTCGATGCCGTAGGCGCCGGCATCCAGGACCACGGGATCACCGTAGCGCTCGTACGAGCCCGGGGCGCGGAGGAAGAGAGAGTTTTCTTCTTCCGAATTGGCGCTGTCCGCCTCCAGGACGTCGATCAGCACACGGTCCGCCTCCAGGCGTTGAAAGGCGTCGAAATCGTAAAAGGTGATCGTGTCGGCGTCACAGTCGACGATCATGGTGTACGGGTCGCCGTCCGTCCGCGTCAGGGTGCCGATATTGCCCTCCCGGGTATAGCGCAGCCCGAATTCGATTTCCTCGTGTCCCTTGTGGACATAGGTCTTCATCAGATAGGGGTACAGCTCCGCCACCTGCTCAAGTGACATGTAGGGCACGTCCGAGTCGCCGATAAAGTAGACCGGCTGCGTACGGGTATCGTTCTCATCGCAGAGGACCCAGTTCATGTCCTTTGCCGTGACCTCGGAATACCCGCTGAGCTCTCTGGAGATGGCATTGCCCAGCATGTTGAACAGATTGGTCAGGTCCTCTTCGGTGACCTCGCCCTTTTCTGCCAGCTCGTTCAGATAGGTTTCCAGATCCGGGTCGTCTTTCTTCTCCTCTTCGGCAAAGGCGCTCGCGCCGAGGGAGATGACCATTGCCAGGACAAGGAGGATGCTGAGTAGTTTCTTCATTCTGCTTCACTTCTCCTTTTTTGTCTCTCAATCAGTAAATACCGTTGATGAAATCGGTCAGCGCTGCGCGGTCATAGTACTTCTCGGGCCGCGAGATCAGGTAGTCCGGGTCCGCACCGCGGTCGATGTCGTAGAACGCGCCGTTCTTCAGGAAGGACAGGCGGGTGTTGGCGGAAATCTGGAAGGAGGTGCCCCAGGCGGAGGAAGAATACAGTACGCCGCAGCTTCCGCCGCCGGTGGTGCGGCCCAGCAGCGTGACCTTGCCAGACTCTTTGAATGCACACGGCACGAGATTGCCGCAGGAGAAGCACACGGGAGAGGTCAGGCAAAACAGGTTTTTATCCGCCACGGTGTCCTTCTCGTCGAAAACGCCGTCGCGGTTCACGTCCGCCCGGTAGGTGGAGGAGCACATCGCACCGGTCATGTTGTCAACCATACTGATGTTTGCCTCTCCCAGGAACCAGGAGATCACAAACACCGCCGCATCGTCCATGCCGCCGATATTCGCGCTCAGATCGAGCACCACGTTTTCAATCGGGCTGTCCTCCCGGAAGATCTGCGCGTGGGCCTTGATAATCAGACCGATGGTATCGTCGTCTCCAAAGTCCAGCGGGTTCTCCACGCCGTAGTATTCTTCTCCGCTCTGGGCATAGCATGCAAAATGGTCGAAGGTGATGTAGGCCGTGTTGCCGATTTCCTCATAACCCGGAATCCCGTCCGGATAGAATGCCGCCCTGGCGTTTTGATAGGTATCAAGATGGTCAAAAATCTTGTTTCCCGCTTTCCCGTAGGCCTTATATTCGATCGGGCCGGTCAGATAGGAAAAGGCCAGGAACTTGCTGTGGTTGTCGTCAAGGAAATCGGTGATCAGGCGATAGATTGCGAGATCGGCCTGTTCCGGGTCGGGATCTTTCAGAATCTCTTCGAAGGTGACGTCGTGGAGCAGTTTGTCAAAACTCTCGATCCTATGGGTATCCTTGAAGCCGTAGAAGTAGTCCAGCATCATGCACAGCTCGTTGTATCCGAACGCCGTCAGTTCCTCGCTGCGCACGCCGGTGGGTGCCGCGTAGTACAGGTCGGCGCACTCGTTTACATTCGTGGTGATAATTACGGACTGGCCGTTGAAGAACAGATTTCCCCAGTTGGTGCCGGGGACGAGAATGTCGGACATGGTCTGCAGCGGGACAAGGTACAGGCCGTCCTGATACACAAGGTCGATGCCGTAATCCCCCAGCCGGAAGGTCAGCTCGTCGCCAAAGCGCGTGTAGGAATCCGTATCCACCTTTTCCAGCAGGACAGGATTGCCGGCCTCATCCACAACGTTGAGCGTCACCGAATCCAGGATCGTGGAAGAACCGGCCCTCTGGCAGAACAGATTGTAGTCCGCGAACTCGATGGTATTCTCGTCAAAATCGATGGTCATGAGGATGTGATATGTGTCGTCGAGCCGCCGACACACCAGGATGGGGCCGTCTTCCTCTGTCGTGAACTGAACGTCGATGCCCATGGCATAATTGTCAAACACATTTTCAAGCAGATTCTCCTGAAAATCCTTAAAATCGATGTATGGCAGGTCGTTCACGCCGTCCAGGAAGTAGAGCGGCAGGTCAACGCCCATCTGCATCTCGCCCATGCAGAGAGGATACGCTGCGCTGGTGATCTCGTGCTTCTCCTCCGCAAAGGCGCTGATGCCGAGGGAGAGAAACATGGCCAGTGCAAGGAGGATGCTGAGCAGTTTTTTCATTGTGTTGTCCTTTCTCCTCCCTGCGGGAGGCGGTGGTCGGTGCTGCGGGCAGGAGGCGCGGTCACTTCCAGAAATCTTCGAGCTTGTCCTGCAGCAGCTTCATATCCGAGCGGTTGTCCAGCTTTTCCTGCACGCGCTCGGCCATCTCGATCTGGTCGGTGATGATGCCGTCGCAGCTGCTGTCAAGGAACTTGTACATGCCTTTCTCGGTATTGATGGTCCAGACATAGACCTCCTTGCCGCTGTTGTGAATACTGTCAATCCGGGAATCCGTGGCCATCTCCTCTTCCAGGATCAGCAGGTCGCTGTGGATGCGCGAGACGTCGCCCAGGCCGCCGAACATCAGCACGCCGGTCTTGAACTCCGGATACTGGGTCTCGGCATAGTCGATGATGTCGTACTTCAGCGAGATCAGCACCACATCGTCCACGCAGTCCTTCTCGCGGATCATCTTCACCACGTCGTCCACCATCTGTTTGTCGGCGGTGGCGCCCTTGAGCTCCAGGAACAGGAGGATGCGGTCCTTGACGGCATCCAGCATCCCGTCCAGCTCCGGTACGGGCGATGTCGCGCCGGTGGCGGGGTCGGTGATGACCAGCTCACGGATTTCCTCCAGCGTCATGTCGCCGGGCTTTTTCTTCACCCCGGTCAGACGTTTGAAGTCGTCGTCATGGTTGATGATGTAATAGCCGTCCTTTGTCCGCTGGGTGTCGGTCTCGGCCGCATAGCAGTGATGATCGATGGCCAGCTCCAGCCCCTCGATCGAGTTCTCCGGGGCCATGACGCCGCCGGTCCGGTGCGCCACGACGCGCACTGGCTCGTCACTGTGGAAGATGTCGTCAAAAGCGATGCCAACAACCACGGCAAAGACGAAAATCAGAATCAGGATCAGGATCAGCAAAACCAGCTTTGCCAGATACCCCCGCCGCTGGGAGCGGGAAGGCCATTTGACCAGATCGTCTCTGGTATACTCGAGATAGCAGCGCGTCAGGCGCAGCATGAGATACGAGCCGCCGATCAGGGTCAGCAGGTAGCTCATAAAGCTGCCGCCCAGAACGACCAGCGCGCAGAGGCTGCGGTAAACCATCATCTCGCCGTCCAGATCGGTCCCGGTGCCGTCAAACACCGCGCGATAGTCCACCACATGGCCCGCAGGGAACATGGCGCCCTTGGCCTCGAGCTTCTGCATCCAGAAGTCGTTCAGCATCGTAAAGCCCGCGATCAGCGCCACGATCACGACCAGGGTCAGCAGCATGACCGGCACGAAGTTCTTCCAGTTCTCCTTCCAGAGCCGGAAAGAGTCCTTGAAGGCCTGCAGAGGCTTCCTGCCGTCGATCACCACGCCGTGCAGGGTGAAGATGCCGCCGAGGCCCACAAGCACCAGCGCCGCGATCACGACCCAGTAGGCCGTGTTGAACAGCTTGTTGGTGCGCACCACTTCCATGATGAAGTTGGGGATGTAAAAACCCTCGGTCAGGCTGATCGAAAAGCCGAATCCGCACAGCGGCACCGCGATAAAGATGTACAGCAGAATGAGAATGCCGAAGGGGTCTGCAAAGCGGCGCAGAGAGCCGAAGCCCCGGCCGACCTCGCTGCGCAGGCGCACATTTCGTCCCCGCAGGATGTCGTCATACAGGTGCAGGCTGGCGAAAATCTCGAGTACGGCGAAGACCGCCACCAGCACCGCGCCCAGCACCAGGATCACAGGCCCCCGCCAGCTGAGCAGCAGGTCCCTGAGATTGGCCGTGGTGAGGGCCGCGCCGCCGGACTCGGCCACGAAGGTGATGAGCCACCTGACCGCCCAGGCCAGCACGCCCAGCACGAGGCTGGAAAAGATCTGAAAGCTGACGATTTCGGGTATGGCCTCGAATACCAGGCGTCCGTAGCTGATCAGCCTTGTCTCTCCCGTGGTTTCTCTGTTCTTCTTCATCTCTTTCTCTCCCTGATCGGGTTAGGGCGGCCGGCAGAAAGCTGCTGATCGCTCCTTCCGCGTTTTGTTTCTGAATACTGAGCTTCCCCGGAAGCAGCCTGTGCTGCTTCCGGGGAATAGTCTGTGCGATTGGATCCGATGATCAGTGCTTTCCGGCGGGGACCTTGGACGCGCGGTAATCCTTCAGCGCCAGGAAGAAGT
>ONGJ01000040.1 GCA_900317375.1 uncultured Eubacteriales bacterium | reverse complement strand
GTCGGCGATGTGGGCAAGGTGCTGATCTCGATGGCCAACGTGGATGAGGACTTTGTCCAGCTGCTGCGCTACCGCTTTTCCAAGGACGGCAGCCTCTACAATCATCCGGTCCGCAACATCATGCTGGCGGCGCTCATCGACCTGAAGGGCAGCCTCTCGGAGGCCACCGCCTATATGAGCAAGCTGCTGAACATCAAGGGCACCGTGCTGCCGCTGACCGAGGAAAAGGTCGAACTGGTCGGGAAGAACGGACGGCAGGAATACTTCGGCCAGGTCGCCGTCAGCCACAACGCCGGGAAAATACGGAAGCTGGATTACGACCACAGCATCCATATCAGCGAGGCCGTCATCGAGAAGATCGGCGAGGCCGACCTGATCATCTTTTCCTCCGGCAGCCTGTATACCAGCATCCTGCCGCATCTGCTGGCGCCGGCCGTGCGCAAGGCGCTGGAAAACGCCAAAGCCCCGATCCTGTATGTCTGCAACATCGTGACACAGCCGGGGGAGACCGACGGCTATTCGGTCAGCGACCATCTGAAAACCCTGAACCGGTACCTCCAGCGCCGCACGGTCGATATCGTGCTGGCCAACAACGCGGTGCCCGATCCCGAGACGGCGGAGCGCTATCTCAAGACGGAAGGGAAGGAGCCGGTGTCCATCGACCGCAGCGTGCTGAAATGGATGAACGTGCGTCTGATCGAGGACAATCTGCTGAGCATCGAAAACGGAAGCATCCGCCACAACGCGCTGAAAACCGCGTTTCTGATCTTTTCGCTGCTGATGGAACAGGAATAAGCAAAACACCGGCCCGGCCGGTGTTTTTGTCTCTTCCGCTGCCGAAAGCCCCGCAGGACTGTTTCAAGCTGAAAAGTCTGCTTGTGCCGATCAGCGCTTTGTGGTATGATAACAAAGAATGCCGGCTGCAGATTTCCGCGCCGCGCATATCATGTCTGAGAAGAAAAGTCAGAATCTGGTTTTCCCAATAACACACTGCTGGAGATCGTGATGAGAGAGAGAATTGTTTTTCAGGACAACGACCGGATTGCGGTAATCGCGCCGCACCCGGATGACGAATGCCTCGGGACAGCGGCGGTGCTGCTGCTTGCGCCCGAGCGGACCGACATCTTCGTGCTCACGGACGGAAGCCACGGCAACCCGGAGAAGAGCATCGAGGAAGAGGCGGAAATCCGCAGGAAGCAGTTCGAGGCCGAGATGGAGGCGGTCAGGCCGCACGCCTGGAAATGGCTCGGCTTCGAGGACACGACCCTTCCGCAGCGGCAGGATGCCGCAGACGGGATCGACTTCACCCCCTACACAAAGATCTTTCTGCCCTGGCATGAAAGCCCCCATCCGGATCACCAGGCCGCGGCGCTGATGTGCTGCCGGGCTATCCGGCGCCAGAAGGCGCAGGCGGAATGCTTTATGTATGAGATCGGTACGCCGTTTTACCGGCCGACCCACTGCATCGACATCACGGAACTGGTGGAGGCCAAAAGACAGCTGATCCGCTTTCATAAGGACCAGAACGACCAGGAGGACATCAACATCACGCTCAACCTGCTCCGCGGCTCCCAGATGCTCTCAGATCCAAACTGCAGGTATGCCGAGTGCTATCTGAAGGCGGACGCCAGAAAGCTCGGCTACAGCCCGGATCTGATCGCCAAGCTCTATACCCTGCGGGAGGACCCGGCGCTGGAAGCGTCCCTGGAAGAGAAGGGAATCCGGATCAAGCGGGTGATGCCCCCCGACTTTACAAAGGTCCATGCGTTTATCAAAGAGAACTTCGCAGCCTCGTGGGCCGACGAAGCGCTTGCCGCGATGATGAAAGGGGTCTGCTATGTGGCGGTCCGCGACGGCAAAATGCTCGCCTTCGGCTGCGTGGGCGCGATCGCACCGGATTATGCCGGTCCGGGCGGCACCATCCCGGAGGCCCGCGGCCTCGGCATCAACAGGGCAATCGTACAGAAGTCCTTCCGCTATCTGAAGGACCAGGGGTTTCAATACGCCGTCAACGGCTCTGTCGCGCCGGCGGAGAGAAGGATCGTCGAGCGCGTCGTGGACGTCATTGCCGTCGAGGACAGCGAAGACGCATACGCGAATCTGCTGAGGCGGCGATGAGGCCGGCCGCCCGGCCGGGCCGTCAGGGAAACGTGCCGTCAGCGGCGTGATCGGAATGAGGTTGTGCGCATGTCAAAGAATCTTTGCTTCATTGAAAAACTGGAGAAAAACGCAGAAGCTTACCCGGAAGCGACCGCCCTGATCTCGACGGAAGCCGGGAAAAGGATGAGCTATGCCGAGCTTTGGGAATACTCCGGCCGTGTTTACCGGTTTTTGAAACAGAACGGCGTCGGAAAAGAAAGCACAGTGATGATCGCGGTCCCGCGGGGGATCAACCCGATCATCACGCTGATCGGCGTCTGGCGCGCCGGTGCGGCGGCCGTGATGCTCGCATCGGACTGCGAGCCCGAGAGAATGGCCTACATCCGGCAGGATGCGGGCTGCATCATGAAGATCGACGCGGAGCAGCTGCGGCAGATCATGAGCTGCGCCCCGCTGGACGGGCATGAGGAGACCGCACCGCACGACCTTGCCTATCTCATCTATACCTCCGGGACAACGGGAAAGCCCAAAGGGGTGATGCAGGAATACGGCACGCTGGACATGTGCGTCAGCATGCATTACTGTGGGGACCGGTCTGTCATTGACGGCAGGTTTGCGCTGATCGCGCCGCTGACCTCTGCGGCTGCCATGCTCATCATCCCGCCGCTTCTCTATAACCTGCAGACCCTGGCCGTGATCCCGATGCCGGTCGTCAGGGATCCGGACGGCCTGCCTGCCTGCATTGAGGAAAACCGGCTCACGACCCTTTTCATCATCCCGTCCATGCTGAAACGGCTGAAACGGATCCCTGCCACGCTGACGAAGATCATCGTCGGCGGGGAAACGGCAAAGAGGGTTTTCTGCGACCGGGTGGAGCTTTTCTGCGGCTACGGCCAGTCGGAATCCGGCTTCAACATCACGACCTTCCTCATCGACCGGGAATATGACATCACACCCGTCGGCAGGATCGGCGGGCAGAAAGCCGAGATCTGCATCCTGGACGACGAAGGAAAGCCTCTCCCCAGGGGGGAAAAGGGGAATCTCTGCTATCGGGCGCCGTATTTCCGGGGATATGTCGGCCTGCCGGAGCTGACCGCAGCGGTGCATCTGAACGGGTATGTCCGCTCGGGGGACATTGCGGAGATCTGCCCGGACGGTACGATCGTCATCACCGGCAGGGCCGATGAAATGATCAAGATCCGGGGGAACCGCATCGAGCCCGCAGAGGTCGAGGCGGTGCTGAGAGAGGCCCTGCAGGTGGAATGGGTAGGGGTCAGAGCCATCCTGGATCAGGAGCATCCCTATCTTTGCGCCTACTACGAGGAAGAGCCGAAGCGGTCCCTCGAGGAGGCCAGGCGGTTCGCGGCCGAAAGGCTTCCGTATTACCTGATGCCGGCATGCTTCATGAAGATCGACGCGATCCCCCGCGATGCGGGCGGAAAGATCGCAAAGAAAAAGCTGCCGATCCCGGACAGAGAAGAAAGCAAATAACAACAGCGACAGCCGGCTGACAGGCCCCCTCAAAATTGTGAGCGCCCGCAGTACCTTCGTGAGGGGCAGACAGCTTCTCTTGGCGCGCACGGAATCCCGCAATGCCGCTGCCGGTGGCAGATGAAGGCATTGCGGGATTTCTGCAGCGGTCGGAGAATCGGAGGAACAGCGTAAGCCCGAACGATTCTCCGGGTACCGCAAGGCGGTACAGACTGATTGTGAGCGCCCGACTGCAGATTTCCGCACTGCGCGGCAGAGTGCGTTTCACCTCGCAACAAGGCACTGCGCCGCGCTTCGTTTGTTTGAAACGAACCAGGCCCCGGGTTTTCGTATAATTTTATAACTGAACGGAGGGAACCAGCTTTGAATCTATATCATTGCACGACGGTGTTTCAGATTCTGGAAATGATCGTCCACAAGGAGAGAGTCCACCCGGGGGAGTACAACGTGCTGCTGCTGGCGGACTTCACTGCGAAGACCTATCCGAATTACAGGGAGCTGGAGTCGTTCTTTGATGAGGTGCGGCTGTTCCCTTACCGGTCGGTCTCCAACAATCCCGACAGGATCCTGGAAGACGTGGAAAGCGCATACCGCGATACCGTGCCTTATGATCCTTCCGAATTCGAGAATATCTATGTCGCCGCCGCTTTCTATTATTTCTCGCTGTATCTGATCGCAAGGCGGATTCCCCTCCATATGTTTGAAGACGGCGGGGGGATCCTGACCAAGCCGAAGGTGCTGTATGATTCGATCCACAATGTGACGCCGGTCATGGCGGACATTGCCGAGACCTACGGCCTTCTGGACGGAAGAAACGAATACGCCGCTGACGTCATCTGCAGCTTCGCCGCCCAAAGCTTTCTGCCCGACGACCCCAAATGGCGGGATTTTGACACGGCATCGGAGATCAGGCATCTCAGTCCGGAGACAATCTGGAAGATCCTGCATTTCTTCCGGCTGGATCCCATCCGGGATATTCCGGAAAACGCGGCGCTGATCTTTACGCAGCAGTTTTCGAATCTGTTTACCGTGACGCGTCAGGAGCAGGTCGCCATCTATCAGGTCTGCGCCGACTTCTTCCTTCGGGGCCGGCACCTGATCCTGAAGCCGCATCCGAGCGATAGCATAGACTATACGCCCTACTTCCCGGAGGCGAAGATGATCCGCGGGCGCTTCCCGGCGGAGCTGCTGCCGGCTCTTCTGAACCGCGTCCCCGAGACCTCGCTCACGGTGTCCTCGTCCTCGGTGCGGAATCTTCGCCGCATCTTCCAAGAGAACATCGTCTGCGGCTTTGACTTCCCGGAGACGTACCGTGCGATCGACCGGTATTATTTTGCCGTAAAGCTGCTCAAAGAGACGGAAGAGCTGAAGGACTGCCCCGTCCACACCTTCGGCGTGGATGTGTGCATGCTGGAGGCAATCGCCGAACACGCCCTGAATGTGCGTCTTCCCTTCGTCCATGAAACCGCGCTGAAGAAGGAGACGGACAGCCGTCAGGTATGGCTTATCGATGACAGCAGTTTTCTGAGCGACTACTTCCGCACGAAGAGGAAGGAGCTCTCCTTTGCCTACCGCAGGGTCACGGTAAAGGGTGTTGAGCCGCCGGCAGCGCCGGAGACGGACGCAGAACAGCGCGAAGACGGCATCCCGGCCCCGGCATCCCCGGCAGGCCCGGAGAAAATGACTGATGCGCTTTCCGTGCCCGCCTTTCTGGAGACGCTGGGGGAGGAGGATCTTGTCGTATTTCTGAACTCGCGAAACGAGACCCGGTTTGCCGAGGAGGGGAACGAAGAGCTGCTGAAAATGATGACCCCTCTGCTGATCAGCAAAAGGAAAACCCGGGAAGAGAATGTCTTCTTCCCGGATCAGGACGGTGTCCTGTTTGCCTGCACGCGAGATGCCCGGCTGCAGGAAAAGCTGCTGCGCTTCCACGCGGAGATCACCCTCGAAAACACGGGACTGAGCGAGGAGATCCGCGCGCGGGATCCCCGGGAGCTGAAAAGCATCCTTTTGCAGATTCAGCGCGCGGCCCACCCGGAGTCGGGGAGCATCCCGCCGGAGACCCGGATGCCCAGGGAGGAGTATCTGGATCGGGTGATGGACCTCAACGACATGAGCATGAAGCCCTTCCTGCAAGAGAAAATCAATCTGTTCCTGCGGCCGGGCCTCCGGGAGATGATGGGCAGACCGGCACTGGACGTGGCCTCCGCAGCCGATGACGAGATCTGCCGCTTCCTGCAGACCTGGGGAAAGGTCGTGGGCAAAAAGGACGCCTGCGTGGGGGCGGGTTTCCAGGTCTACACGGAGAGCGAAACCGACGCAGCTGCCCGGGTCCGCACGGACAATGTCGATATCCTGGAGCCCTGGATCCATCAGCATCAGGGCTATGAGGCCATCTACCCGGACAGCCTCAACACCATCCGCATTCATACCGTGCGCAGCAGCCGGGGTGTGAAAATCTTCATGCCGCACATGCTGGCGGTGGGAGGCGACGGCGCGGTGAACGACAAGTCCACAAATACGATAAGATACCGTGTGATGCTGTCGGATGACGGTGAGATTCTTCATACATACCGCGAGAATCTTGCAAATAATCTTTTTGAGCCCGCAGAGCGGCATCACGATACCGGCTACCTGTTCCTGAAAGGCAGAAAGCTGCCGCGGCTGCCGGTCGGTCTGGAACTCTGCCGGAAAGCTGCGTTTTACGTTCCGGAAATGCGCTACATCGGCTGGGATATCGCCGTCACGGAAAACGGGCCGGTCATCGTGGAGGCCAACAATCTCTCCGGCACCGTGAATACCATTCAGCGGATCCAGGAGCTTGTCACCGGGACCGGTGCCAGGCAGGCGATCGAAGAGATGCTCGGCTTTGGGATGGAGGGCGTGCAATATCAGAAGGGGACCGTCTATGTGTCCGAACCGCTGGTCACGGTCGACGCGTCGCTGCCCGACTGCAGGAGACTGTATCTGACCCTGCTGCAGTCCGCCCTGCACAGACACGGGGTGGAGTTTTATGACCGCCCGCCGATCCTCACCGAAGCTGCCGTGAAAAAGCCCTGCAGCATCCGGTATCTGGATGAGGAAAATGCCGTTCTGCTCGAAGCGGAGGGACGGACAGCGCGCATCCCGCAGCCGGATCTGAAAGGGCTCGGCCTCATGCCCTATCGGACGGAGGGAGAAAAGACCGAGGTTTCGGAAGAGGACTTCCTGAAACTGGACCAGATGGCCATGCAGCAGGCTGAGCAGATCTACAGGAAACTGACAGAGAAGAAATGAGAAAAAGAACGCGGCACGCCGACGATACCGGTGTGCCGCGTCTCTTATCCGTTGATGTCCGAAAGCTTCAGCTTTCTGATCGTGCCCAGGGCATAGCCGTTGATGACGATGGAGAAGAACAGCGTGATCAGCGCCGAGAAGAGGAAGGTCCTCAGATCGGGCTCACGCACAAACTGCGCGTAGGGACCTTCCAGCATCCGCTCGATCCACGACGCGATGCGGATGCCGAAGAAGAGGCCGAGCGCGACACCGGCCAGGGTGGTCAGCACCAGGTCCCAGGCGGCATAACGGATGCATTCGCGGGTGGAGAAGCCGTTGACGCGCATGACGGTAAGCTCGCGGCTTTTGCGCTGGATATAGGTCATCGTCAGGTTCATCAGGATGAAATAGACCATCACCGCGGCCAGGATCAGCAGCGTGACAATGATCACGTTCAAAATCATCGACATGATGTCAAAGCGCGCACGGTCGGCGGTGGCGTCCTTCAGCGAGCGGAAGCCCGGCACATCCTGCACCTGCTGCTGCAGTTCGTCCAGACTCATGCTGCCCAGCTTGACGAGAAAACAGTTGTTCTCGGACGCTTCCCCCATGCTCGCTGCATAGCCTGCCGGGGTAAAGAAGATGCGGTGGGACAGATAGTTGCCGAAAACCCCGGCGATCTGCACGTCGAGCTGATCCATCCCGGCGTCATAGAGCAGAAAGCTGTCCCCGGCATGAAGATCAAAATAATCGGTAAACCCGCTGGAGACCAACACCCCCTCATCGGTCAGCGTGAGGGGCTCTTTGGTTTCATAGTCCTTCATCCCGTAAAACGCCGAGAGGGGCTCTGCCTCGCCGACGACGATGGTGCCCGTGCTGATGGTGTCGTCGCCGCGGAACAGCAGATCCTCTTTCTTCACCGCGAGGGATACCAGACCCTCGCGGTCGAGGATCCGGCGCAGCTTCTCTTCGGCATCGGCAGCCTTCGCGCTGTCGTAATAGAGCTCGCCCTCAAAGCGGATGATCTGTCCGAACTGCCGTTCGTTGACGCGGCTGATGGCAAACTTCAGGTTGAAGCCGCATACCAGCAGCAGGCAGCAGCCCATGATGCTGACGGTCGTGACGGCGACACGCAGTGAATCCGTCCGCATGTTGCGCAGAATCAGACGGGAATACAGGCTCTTTCTGGAATTGACACGGCCGCCGCCGCGCAGCCCCTTCGGCTGCGGACCTGCCATCAGCGTGACGGCGGAAGAGCGCAGGAGCGTCCTGGCGGCAAAGAGAACCGCCAGAACGGACAGCGCCAGCGCGCCGGCAAGCACGGTCAGCGTCGGAACAGGCAGGAAGATGCTGGGGACCGTGCCGAAGGTGAGAGGGATGCCCTCTGCAAACAGCAGCAGCTTCTGCATGGCAAAATACGAGAAGAGGATCCCCAGAAGCACGCCGATCACGGTGGCCCCGACGCCGAAGAACAGGTACTTGAAGGAGACCTCCCTGTTATAGAAGCCCATGGCCTTGACCGTGCCGACCAGCTTCTGCTGCTCTTCCACCATGCGGGCGATCGTGGAATAGATGACCAGCGCGCCGATCCCCATGAAGATCAGAGAGAAGGACAGGCTGATGGACGAGAGGCTGTCGGCGTTGGTCTTGACAAAGTCACAGCCGACGTTGCAGCGGTTGTTCAGGATGACCCAATGGCAGATGCCCAGATCGTCCAGCTCCTGCTGTGCATCGGCGATCTGCTGCTTACCGTCCTCATAATCGGCCTGGCCCTGCGCATACTCCTGTTCGCCGTCGGCCAGATCGCGCTTGCCCTGCTCGATATCCTCTTTGCCCTTTTCGACGTCCTGCTTACCCTGCTCGATTTTCTTCCTGGCATTTTCGATCTCGGCCAGACCGTCCAGATACTCTTCCCCGGCATAATACCAGTCATTCCACATGCGCTCGAGCTGCGCGCTCTCCTGCGCCAGCTTCTCCGCTGCCTGACGCAGCTGCTCGGCCTGCGCCTCCGGGTCGGGACCCGGCATGTCGGGCATCGCCGAAGGGTCTGCCGCGGCCGCGCTTCCGGGCACGGCGGCCGGATTGCCAGACATGGCATCCGGATTGTTGGGCACAGCGGCCGGATTGCCGGACATGGCCGCAGGGTCTGCCGCAGCCGGATAGCCGGATATCGCCGCCGAGTTTCCTGCGGCGGCCTGTTCCGCCGCGGCGGCTGCGGCTGCCGCCTGAGCCTGCGCCTGAGCCTGTGCCTGAGCCATCTGCTCCATCTTCTCATCCAGCTGCTGCTGGGCGGCGTCCAGCTGATTCTGCGCTGCGTAAAGCTGACCCTCCGAGTCGTCCAGCTTCTTTTTGCCGTCCGTGATCTCGCTTTCCGCGTCCTGCAGTTCCTGCTCGGCGTCTTTCAGATCCTGCTCGGCGTCCCGGAGCTGCTGCTCGGCATCTTTGATATCCGCCCTGGCCTGCTCGATCTGCGCAGAGGCGTCCTGCAGCGTCTTCTCTGCATCGTCAAGCTGTTCCTGCCCCTCGCGGATCCTGTCCTCGATCTCCGAGACCAGCCGCTCTCTGCGCAGGGCGGCACGCGCATCTGCCATGGCGGTGACAGCGTCCTCCACGGGCCGGACTGCCTCGGCATACGCGTCAGCAAAGCGGTTTTCCGGCGTCCCGTCGACCAGGATGCGCACCTTCATGAAGGCCCCGTCCAGATCCTCGCGGTTGAAGCTGTCATCTGACACCATCAGATAGGGCGTGCACGGCACCTGAAAGCTGACGTGGTCGGGATGGCGGAAAATGCCTGTGATCACATATTCCTTCTGCAGGAGAGGATCGATGCCGACAAGCTCATCATTGGCAACGCGCACATGCTGCCCGATGCCGAGGCCGCAGCGGCTGACCAGCTCTTCCTCCACGGCGCACTCGCCGACGGCCGCGGGCAGGCGTCCCTCCGTCAGCTCGGGCAGGGAGATTTCGTCCGGCACGCCGATAATCGAGATGCTTTCAATACGGTTTTCAAGCAGCAGGTCCCCGCTGAGCTCATAGGCGCCCTCGACGGCTTTGACGCCGGGGATGCCGCGCAGCGCCTCCAGATCCTCTTCATCCATCAGCATCGTCGAGACAACCTCAAGGTCCCAGAAGCGGAAGCGCGCATAGTAATCCGAGGCACCCTTCCGCAGGGCCGCAGCGGGGTAGGCGATGCCAAGGTACGCCGAAACGGCGACCATGGCGATCACCATGATCGAGATGTAAGAAACGATCTGTTTTTTTACGTTGCGGCGTGCGTCCAGGAACTGCGTTGCTTTCATGTTCTACCCGTTGATCATCTGTGCAAGATCGATTCCTGCTTCTTTCCTGGCTTCATCCCTCACCGAATTGACGCCGACGAAGAACTGGCGCATCATGGCCACCAGCAGATAGCGTCCCTTCGCTGAGAGCGTGATTTCGTTTTCATCCTCGTGCCCGAAGGCGCCGGCCGTCTTCATGAACAGGTACTCTGCCGGCAGACCTGCCGCGACCGAACAGCCGAAGTCTTTCAGCCACTGCTTTTTGTCAAGCCGCAGCCCGAACAGCTGCATCATAAAGCGATAGCGCATGGCATCCCGTTTGTTGAATTCCACGTATCCCGAGACGCCGGAGCAGCCGCTGCGGATCTGCGCGCCGTAGCGGTCCAGGCTGAAGGTGTTGACCAGGTATTTCCCGTCCAGGAAAGACATGCCGCCCGAGCCCGCCGCTGCGTATTCCTCATAGTCGACGACATATTCGTCGATCATCGTGCCCTCGGTCCGGCTGAAGGTCCAGGCCGAGCCGAAGCGGAAGGGGGCATTCGGCCCGCCGGTCAGCATGCCGCAGATAAACTCGTACATCTCACGCTCGCGGGAATAGTCGACCTTTCCCAGCGCTTTGGTCAGCGTGCCTCTGACGGCCGGCGAGACCATCAGCGGATAAAAGGTCACCTGGCTGCAACCGCATTTCAGGATCTGCTCGAGATCATAGCGCAGCATCTCTTCGGTCTGGGTGGGATAGTTGAAGATCATGTCCGCGTTCAGGGTTTTGAAGATGCCCAGCGCGGCGGTTTCCTGCAGCCGCTCGAGGATCTCGGCCCCCGAGCCGTATTTTTCATACCGGCACATCCGCCGCAGCAGACCGTCGTCAAAGGACTGGACCCCCACGCTCATCCGGTCCACCAGGCCCCGCAGCGGGTCCAGAACCGCCGGGTTCAGGTGGTTGGGGTTGGTCTCTGCCGAGACGTCCCGGATCGAGAACAGGCTCTTCGCCAGGCTGACGGTCTCGGCCAGCTCGTCAGCCAGAATGGTCGGCGTGCCGCCGCCGATGTACATGCTCTCAAAGTCATAGCCCTCGTCGGAGAGCATCCGGATCTCATCGCGCAGCTCAAGAAAATACTTCCGCGCCTTTCCCTCCTCAAAGGGAAAGCGGTTAAAGCTGCAGTAGGGGCAGAGGCTGATGCAGAAGGGGACATGCGCATACAGCATATAGGTTTTCCCCGGTCTGGGCCGCGGTAGGCGGTCCTCTTCCCAGGGCTTCATTTTCAGATAGTGGCCGTTCATCGCCTGAACGGCAAAGGAAAGCATCCGTTCCGAAAGCATCTCTGTCAGCCCTCCAGCAGGCGAATGAGCCCGTTCATGGCCTCGCGGTACGGGCTCTCCGGCAGCACCGTCAGGGCCTTCGCCGCTTTTTCGCCCATCGCCTTCAGACGGGCTTCGGCATAGGCGATCCCTCCGGCATCCCGGACGATCTGCCGGCTCAGCGCCCGCTCCTCCGCACTCAGACTTTCCTTCTCTGCCAGGGCGCGCAGACGGGCGCCGGCCTCACCACAGGCAAAGGTGCGGATCGCCGGGAGCGTATAGACCCCCTCGGCAAAGTCTTCATTCACAGGCTTCCCAAGCTTTGCCTCTTCTTCCGTCCAGTCCAGCAGGTCATCCCGCAGCTGGAACATCATCCCCACAGTCAGCCCGTATTCCTCCAGCGCCTGCTTCTCAGCCGCCGGCCGCCCGGTGATCCGGCAGGCCATCCGGCAGGCGGTCAGGAAGGCATAGGCCGTCTTGCCGCGGACCGCGTCCCAGTAGGCCTGCTCGCTGACGCGGACATTCCGCCGGTTTTCGTGCTGGATCATCTCGCCGTCGCAGGCCGCCTGTACGGCGTCCATCAGCTCGGCAGCCGAGGCCGTAAAGCCGCTGTCCGTGAGGCTGCGAAACGCCGTGGTCAAAAGGTAATCCCCGCTGCAGAGCGCAATGGGCTTGCCGTACTGCATCTGCACGGTGGGCATGCCCCGGCGCAGGGGCGAATCGTCGATCATGTCATCGAGAATCAGGGATGCGCTGTGGATCATCTCGAGAGCAGCCGCCGTGGCAGTCAGTTCGTCCCGATACGCCTCGCCGTGCTCACCGGCCGCCAGCAGCATCAGGCGCGAGCGGATCATCTTGCCCGGGTTCTCCGCAACCGAACGCAGGATCGTCTTCATTCCCTCATGGCCGGGTACGGCCTCGACGATCCGGCGGATTCTTTCCTGTACAGCCGCTGCCTGCGGCTCCATGCTTTTTAATACTTCAGCTGTCATCCTTTTTCTCATCCCTCTTTTTTCCGAGTACATAGCTGCACGCCCCGAACAGAAATTCCCTCGTGCCCGCGTTTTCGAAGCCTGCCCTGCGGACGAGCGCCTGCAGCTCGGATACGCTGATGAATTCCTTCGTGCTCTTCGTCAGCCAGCGGTATTCCTTCCTCTTTTTGACCCCGCCGCCCAGGAGCGGCATGATCCCCGCAAAGTACAGGTCATAAAACGGGCGCACGACCGGACTCTCGGGTACGAACGAGTCGATCACCAGCAGCATGCCGCCCGCCTTCAGCACGCGGAAGGCTTCCTGCAGCGCCCGCAGATAATCCGCCGTGTTTCGCAGGGCAAACGAGATGCTGACGCCGTCAAAGGAAGCATCCGGGAAGGGGAGATCCAGTGCATTTCCCTGCTGCAGCGTCAGGTTCGGCACATCCCGGAGGTTTGCCTCCGCCGCCTTCAGCATGTTCGGCGAAAAGTCCAGCCCCGTGAGTGCGGCGGCCGGGCAGAGCTCCGAGAAGATGCGCAGCATATCGCCCGTGCCGCAGCCGATATCCAGCAGCGCGGCCCCTTTCGGCAGCGAAGCCATCATGCTTTTTACGGCGCTCTTCTTCCAGCGCAGATGCGCACCCAGACTGATGCGCCTGTTGGCGCTGTCATATCCCTCCGCGATGCTCTGGAAAACGCGGAACACATATTCTTCCTTTTCGTTTTTCATCTTCATCCCACCAGAATCGCAAACGAGTAGGCAAAGCCCGTCAGAATGACCAGGTTCGTTGCCCCAGCCATGATCATACCACGCTTCTCCTCGCCGAGCGGTGTCCGGCTCTGCCGCTGAAAGTGGCTGAGAAAGACCAGCGAAGAGAGCGCGTACAGGAGCATGGACATCCACCGCCTCTGTACGGCAAAGATCAGCACGGGGCTCAGAAGCCACACCGCCAGCATCACACGGTACAGCCTGTCCGTTTTCTCCCTGCCGAGCAGGCAGGGGAGGGTTCGGCGTCCTGCCTGCAGGTCCCGCTCGATATCACAGCCGTTGTTGGAAAACATGATCATGGCGATACCGATGATGACGGGCAGGGCCTCTGCCAGCACAGAAAAGCGAAGCACGCCCGTCTGCATCCGGACGCCCGCCAGCGGGATCAGCCCGCCCATGACAACGCCGGAAACCAGCTCGCCCAGCGGGAGATACGAGATCGGAGTCTTTCCGCCGGAATAAGCCGCGATGACCAGCGCGCCGATTAGGCCGATCACCAGCAGGACCCAGCCGCAGCGCCAGACCGTGTAGGCGCCGAGGACGAAAGCGGCCGTCAGGTAGGCGATGCCGAGATTCCGTGCGGTCTCCGGCCGCATGCCGTAAACGATGACGGCATCCGTCGGGTCGGGTGAGTTCTCCGCCGTGTCGGTACCCTTCACAAAATCGGCGTAGTCGTTCAGCGCGTTGACCGACGACTGCATCAGGATTGCGATCAGAAACAGGCAGACAGTCAGATCCGCCCGGAGAAAGCCCTGCTGCCGGTAACTGAGCGCGGACGCCAGCACGCAGGGCATGACGGATGCTGCCCAGGTGTGCGGCGCCGCCAGATTGACAGCGTCTTTGATCTGCAGTTTTTTAGCCATATTGCCTGCCTGCCTTTCTGCCGGGAAAAAGATCTGTTTCATAATTTGTTATTATACCATTTCCTTATTTTAGCTTCAACAAAAAAATCCCGCCTTTCGGCGGGATTTGTAAAAGCTTCTCCGGTATCAGCTCAATAGTCCTCATCACGGACCCTGCGTGTGCGCCTGCGCGAGGCCATGGCCGCGTGGGTCATGATCAGCGCGATGTCCACCGGCAGAAGCAGGCAGAGAGCCCACATCAGCAGGTTCGGCGGGAATGAGAAGCTTCCGGCAGGCTTGTTGCCGGTTTCCGCATTGTTTGCGGGCCGTCTGACAGCGGTATAGCCGCAGACCGTGCAGCGCCCGGTCTCTTCTCCGGTTTCTGAATCGGTTACGGACCAGGTCATGCTGTGCAGCTCTTCATCCGCTCTGGCGCCGTCGTCCGGGCACTCGTGCCAGTGCCCGCGGGCGTCATAGCTCCAGCTGTTGGAATAGACGTGCACGTGCTGCGCCGGATCGGCAGCGGCAGTTCCCGCAGCAGAGGCATCGGCCGCCGCGAGCCCGCCGGCCGCCGCAGGTGCACCGGCTTCCGCAGCCCCGCCGGTTTCCGCGACAGCGCCGGCTTCCGCCGGGCCGGCGGCTTCCGCGGCTACGGAGATCGGCTTCTTCGACACGCTTCCGGTGGGTTCGCCGTTTTCATCGACAAGGGTATCCGCCGCCGGCAGGGAAGAACCGTTATCCTGCGTAAGCGTATTGGCGGTCAGGGTCTGGGCGGCGGTGCGTCCGGAAGCGCCCCGCACCGTGATCGCAGCCGGGTTGGAAGGGACCGTGTTGCCGGCGCCTGCGCCCACAAAGGTGCATACCACCTTCCACCCGTCCATCGCAGCCGGGATGTGGTAAATCATGATCTTGCTGCTGCCGTCGCCGGTGGTCTCGACGCCGGGGAAGTGGCCTTTGACATCATTCAGGGGAAGAAAGCTCTTCCCGTCGGGGGACTGCAGGCCCCACTGATAGTCCCGCGCATACTGGGCCGAGACCACAAACGAAGCCCAGCCGCCCTCGTCAACGGTTTCCGCCGCCGGGTGCTTGAAGACCGTCGGCGCCCAGACAGCGGCCGTATATTCCCGGACAAGGAACGCGGTCTTTCCGCTGTCCCGAATGCCGGAGGTGATAATGCTGTTGTTCAGATAGCACTTGCAGTCGTCGCTGATGGTATAACCCTGACTTGCACCGACCAGAATCTCGAGCCGGTAGGTCTCGGTGCCGAATGCGCCGGTCACGCGGTTGCCCGCGGCATCATACCAGGCCGCGCTGATGATATAGCAGCCCTCGGTACTGGTGGCGACCGTGATCGTGGATGGGTCCATCAGGGCAACCGGAGTCGGCTGAACGGTCGTCAGAATCTTGGTGATGACCGTGTCGGCGGCTGCGGCCTTCGGCGGCATCAGGAAAGCGAAGGAAACCATCAGCGCCGCGATGATGCACAGACTGAATAAACGCTGAATCTGCTTTTTCATGGGTGCCCTCCTTTCTGACTGAACAGGGACCTGGGGATAAGCTTAATCGACGTCTTCCACGACCCTGCTGGGGGGTGTGACAAGAATGTCGGGGTGCTGGAACATGTAGCGGTAGGCCAGCAGGAACTGGGCCCAGTAATGCCCGTCCACAATGCCCTCATCCAGAACAAACTTGCAGTCGAGGTATTTGTTGTCCTCCATCTCACCGCGCCGGTTCAGCTCATAGGCGTGCCGTTTTGCACCGAAGGCGATAAAGCAGGGGACTGTGCCGAAGTTGTAGATATGGTGATACACCGGGCCGATCCGCAGAGAGCCCAGATCCGTGATGATCATCGAGCCGTGAAACGGACTCACGTTCAGCAGGGACTGGGGGATCCATCCGAAGTAATCCAGCATGCGCAGCACGGCGATCGCAAAGCGCAGCAGAAAGCGGGGAAACTTTGCCACGAGATCGGCAAAATCCTCCGAGCCGCTGCCTTCATCGGAAGATTTGACCTCGTCGATGGCCTCGTTCATCTTCCGGTAGACGTCCAGGATCGTGTCTGTGGGCTCAAAGACCACCTTGATGGTCGTCTCTGTCGCGCCCACGGACAGTGAACGCTTGACAGTCATGATGATCTCAATGTTGTTGCGGGCATAGATCCTGCGCCCGGCAACAAAGCGGTTGGCACCCGGCAGCATGGAAAGACCGCGCACATAGGCGGCGATCAGAAAGTGGAGCATGCCGATCCCCGGGTATCCCTCCACACGCAGCTTCCGCAGGCAGCGGTCCAGCTCGGTCACTTCAAAACTCTCTTCATAATGGATCAGACGGTCATTCCTCTGGGGCATGATAAAGGGAATGAACTTGGCAAAGCCCGGAAGCGAGCGGAGCAGTCTGCCCTCTTTCCGGTCGCCCATCCGTCTGCGGCGTGCAGCAGCCATAATAAACCTCCCGGCAGCTTGATCGATTCTTTGATCGATCTGTTGCTTGATTCAGAAATCTGAATCATCTTATTATACCCAACTGCAGCTGCAAATACAAGCTCTTTTTTTGCCGGGAACCCATCATCTTGCCTTTTTCCTCTGTCCTGCGCCCATATCTTGTAATTCTTGCCATCCATCTCGCTTTATGGTATGATAAATAAAATTTGGGAATCATTGAAAACCGAAAGGAGGGGGAGTGTGAAAGAGAACTGGAAAAAGCTGGTTGACCTTGGCCTGAGAACCTCGCGTGTCTTTACGGACAACGCGATGAACGTCTATTCCGGCTATACGGCGTTCTATATTCTCATGTCCCTGATCCCCCTGTTCTTCCTTGCGGTTTCTGCGATCAATCTGATCTCTGAGGAATATATGGGCGGCTTTGCCGAGATCCTTGCCACGATTTTTCCCAGCGTCCCCCAGGTCCAGTCTCTCTTAAACAACACGATTCAGAACCTCCGCGGCAGCACCAACGCGCTCGTCATCTCGGTTTCAGCCCTCTCTCTGCTGTGGTCGGCCGCGTCCGGCGTTTCTGCCATCCAGCTCGGCCTGAACCGCATCTGCGGCGCGAGCCAGTCGCTGATCAAGCGGCGGGCATCCAGCCTTCTGTATACGTTCGTGTTCATTGTGCTGATCCCGCTGCTGATCATCTTCCGCGTCTTCCGCAGCTCGATTGAGGAGCTGGTTGTCCGGCTGGACGACCTGCTCCATATGCCGGATGTGGCGGCGAGGATCGTGGACGTCCTTGAAAACAGCGGGCTGATCACCTTTGCGATGACGCTGCTGATCATCCTGATGGCCTATACGGTCCTGCCAAGCATCCGGCGAAACTGGCGGCAGCATTTTCCCGGTGCGCTCTTTACCGGTCTGCTCTGGGCCATGTTTTCCAAAATATTCGACTTTGCGATCATGCGCTTCTGGAAGAGCTCCTTCCTCTACGGCTCTCTTGCCTCGATTTTCCTACTTGCCATCTGGATGAATTTCATTATGACCATTCTGTTTGCCGGCGCCTCGCTGAACCAGGCCCTGCTGGAGATGGGATATCTGCCCGGTACGGACGCCGACGGGAATCCGGAGGGAATGCTGAAAAGCGGCAGAGAGCTGCTCTGCGTGTATCTGTTTATTACCATGCTTGCACTTGCCAGCCTTTTGACAAAGCTGAGATAGAAAGGACCGATGCGAAATGACAGAAAACATCCGTGTGCTTACGCACAGCAGTATCCGGATCCAAAGCGGGGATACCGTCCTGTATGTTGACCCCTACAAGGTCAGCGGCCGGCCGCAGGATGCAGACTACGTGTTTATCACCCACGACCATTTTGACCATTTCTCTCCCGAGGACATTGAAAAGGTCAGCTGCGATAAGACCGTCCTCGTGGTGCCCGAGAAGATGCGGGACAAGGTGCTGCAGGAAGCGGACGAAACGCGGGGCATCATCCCGGTGAAACCCGATGCTCCCTACGACATCAACGGCTTCAGCTTCGAGACCGTCCCGGCCTACAACCGGCTGAAACCCTTCCATCCGAAGACTGCCGGCTGGGTCGGCTATATTTTCTGCCTGGACGGAAAACGCATCTACGTCGCCGGCGATACCGACGCCACCCCGGATGCCAAAAAGGTCCGCTGCGACGTGGCGCTTGTCCCCGTCGGCGGGACCTATACGATGAATGCCTCCCAGGCAGCGGAGCTGGTCAATACCATCCGTCCCGCCGCGGCGATTCCGACTCACTACGGCAGCGTCGCCGGCTCCGCAGCGGACGCGGAAAGCTTCCGGGATAAGGTTGACCCCGCCGTTCACGTCGAGATCAAGATGGAATCCTGAGCAAGGCAGGAAAAACTGC
>ONGJ01000002.1 GCA_900317375.1 uncultured Eubacteriales bacterium | reverse complement strand
TGTGCTCGCTGTTCACAGCGGCGGCATGTCCGGCGCCAAAGAGGGCCTGAAATTCTATCTCGTACCCGATTTTTCGAAGATCAACGGCCAGGTGGTCGTTGCCGCCATGAACCAGGCTTTCTTCACCCTGAGTATCGGTATCGGCTCCATGGCCATCTTCGGCAGCTATATTGACAAAGAGCGCTCCCTGCTGGGCGAGTCTGTTAACGTCATTCTGCTGGATACCTTCGTGGCCATCATGGCCGGCTTCATCATGTTCCCGGCCTGCTTTACCTACGGCATCGAGGTCGATGCCGGTCCGTCCCTGCTCTTCAACACGATGGCGACGGTCTTCAACAACATGGCCGGCGGACGCATCTGGGGCACGCTGTTCTTTCTCTTCATGGTCTTTGCTGCTTTCTCCACCGAGCTCGCGGTGTTTGAGAACATCCTGGCCTGCGTGCGTGAGATGACCGGCTGGAGCCGCCCGAAGGGCTGCGTCGTCTGCGGCATCGGCATTTTCCTGCTGGCCCTGACCACGGCGCTTGGCTTTCCTGCTGGCCCTGACCACGGCGCTTGGCTACAGCGTCTTCCACTTCCAGCCCTTTGCGGAGGGCAGCGCCTGGCTTGATTTCTGGGATTTCATCGTCAGCACCAACTGCCTGCCGATCGGCGCTTTCGTCTTTTCCATCTTCTGCTGCTATAAGATCGGCTGGGGCTGGGACAACTTTATCGCCGAGGCCAACGCCGGCAAGGGTATGAAGATTCAGAGCTGGATGAAGCCGATCTTCAAGTACCTCGTTCCCGTCTGCGTTCTCGGGCTTTACATCTACGGCCTGGCCACCTTCGGCTGGAAGTAAGCCGTGAAAGTCTCTGAGAGAATTGCCGAGGGCTTTCACAGAGCTGCAGGCGCTGTGAGACGCCTCCTCAACACGGCACACAGCAAAAAGGAAATGATCGACCTTCGCCGCGAAAAACTGGAGAAGCTTACAGGCGGAAAGGACATAAAGCCTGCAGCCGAGAATGACTGTACGCCGCCTGCCGAAAATGACAGTACGCTGCCGATTGAGAAAGACAGCACGCTGCCGACTGAGAAGGACGATCAGGAAGAAGCGTAATAGACAACCCCTGCTCTCGGGCAGGGGTTGTTTCTGAGAAGGGGAGAGGTCTGTGAAATCCACGCCCGATAAAAATGATTTTCTTTTCACCGATGCCGGGATCCTGACCGCGGCCGTCGCGGCGAACCTCCTCTGGGGCAGTGCGGCGCCCTGCATCAAACTCGGCTATCGCTGCTTTGCCATCGCCCCCGATGATGTCATGAGTCAGATCCTGTTTGCCGGCGTACGTTTTACGCTGGCAGGCGTTCTTACGATCCTGTTCGGAAGCCTGCTGCATCGTCGATTTCTGCTGCCAAAGCGTGGCTCCGGAGGGATGATTCTGATGCTGGCCCTGACGCAGACGGTCATACAGTACACCTTTTTTTACATCGGCCTTTCCCATGCACCGGGTTATATGGCCTCCGTCATTTCACCCACGGCGACCTTCTTTGCCCTGCTGATTGCTGCGCTTGTTTTCCGCCAGGAAAAGCTTACGGCAGGGAAGGTGTTTGGCTGCCTGATCGGCTTTGCGGGCGTGCTTGCGGTAAGCCTGAACGGACGCCTGGACGGCGGCGCAAAATGGAACGGAGAGGGATTTCTCATTCTGGCGGCAGCCTCGTACGGTTGCTCCTCCGTGCTCATCAAACGCTATTCCCTGCGGGAGGATCCCGTCGTGCTGAGCGGCTGGCAGTTCCTGCTCGGGGGGACAATGATGACGGCCGCGGGCCTTGCAGGCGGCGGAAGACTGACAGCGGTCTCGGCGGGGGCGTGGCCGCTGATGCTGTACCTGGGTTTCCTGTCTGCTGCCGCTTATACGCTTTGGTCCCTGCTGCTGCAGCGCCATCCGGTGTCAAAGATCATGGTCTTCTCCTTCCTGAACCCGGTGTTCGGCGTGCTGCTGTCGGCGCTGCTGCTGGACGAACTGCGTGAGCTGAACGTCCCGCGCTGCCTGCTTGCCGTCGGATGGTCAGCTTCTGGTTGATGTAGATGAGGTCGGGGTTCTTGATGTTGTTCCACTGGCAGATCTGCTGCACAGTGACACCGAAGCGGATCGCGATGCCGGAGAGGACGTCGCCGCCAACAACCGTGTAAACGATGTACTGACCGTAGTTCACATACGAGCCCTTCGCGTACTGCTGCCAGGGGCCGTAGCCGCCGGAGACTTCATTGAGTTCTTTTTCGTTAATAGCCATTGTTCTTTTCTCCTTTTTCAATCATTTTTTTAGGTCTTTTGCTTTTGCGAGCCCATTGTAGCACAGCATCTGTCACACAAGTGTCACACAGACCCGCAAATTCTGAATTATGCTTCTCTTACGCGGTGACGACGCCGCTGGCGGTGATTTCGCCGAGATAGCTGCCGGCATAAGTGCCGTTGAAGCGCCAAGTGGCAGTGACCTGAACCGTGCCGTAGACATTGGGGACGACAAAACTTGCCAGCGTGTTGTAAACGACACCGCCGCCGTGATAATCGATGGCGTTGTTGGCTGCCGTATAGACCATGCCGCCGACATTCAGTGTTACGCCGTTGCCGAAGGAACTGCAGCTCAGATTGCTCGAGCTGGTGCCGACAACCGCCTGCAGTTCATGCTGACCGGCCATATCCGCCGCTACAGTCCAGTTGACAACGATATCCAGCCCGGTGCCCGTGTAGGAGGAGAAGCTTCCGGAGGAGATGACGCCTCCTTCGCCGAAGCCGCCCGCCACGCTTTCCAGATCGTCATCACTCAGGGAGACAAGGCCCTTTTTCTTCAGTTCGCTCATATTGAATCTCCTTTTTAAAAATAGTCTCTATATTGGGAAACTGCAAATGCTCTGCCATGGAGTCAGCGTATCACAGAGCATGTCACACAACTGTCACACGTCCTGCTGAAGAATTACATCTGTATTATAGACTAACACATCAGACACTGCTTTTTCAAGCAAAAATAATGTGGCATACTGTCACGTTCTTCTCTTGCATTTTTTCCCCGGTGTGGTACAATATCTTGTGGTTACATGCCTTGCGCGGCCTTTTCCGGCACAAGAGAAGGGACAGAGAGCCTCGCGAATCATGATTCGCGGGCATTCTTCCGGAAACGCCGTGTATGGGCAGCTTCCATTATGTATGCTGGAGGGTGTTTCACACATGGTGTACTATCTGCCGAACAGAAGCATGGCGCAGACAGCTGACGGTCCGGGGGGTGAAAGGAAAGCAGAGGAAAATCCCCTGCAGTGGACCAGGTCCTTCGCTATCATGCTGGCTGCTGCCACCGTTATTGCCATTGCACTGAATTTTCTCTCTCTGTATTACCGTGAAAAGAAAGATGAAGTCTTGACGGAAGAGCCTGCTTCCAAGGTCATCGTCGTGCCGGCCCGGCCTTCGACGGCTCCGACACCGACGCCCGCCATCGGCAGTCTCCGGCTCTACGCCGCCGGCAGTGAACTGGGAGAGGACGGTTTTACCATGTATGTGGAGGACCGGCCGCTTGAGATTACCGCCGTGATGGAGCCGAAGCTGACCCGCCCGCCGATTTACTGGTCTGTCAGTGATGACAAGGCGGCAACCCTCACGGTCAGTGACGACAGGACAAGCTGCAAGTTTTCGGCGATCAAGCCGGCAGGGAAGATTGAACTGACGGTCAGCTGCTACGGCACCGAAACCGTCATCCCGGTTTACCTCTGGAACAGATAATCCGTTCCCGGCGCGTCAGGCGAGAATCACCAGTTCCTCGAGTTCCTCCTCATTCATCCCGGCAAGGGAGGAATTCAGATAACGCCGATCTTCCGTCACCTCGCGCAGTACCCTGATCTCGGGAGGGAGCAGAAAGCTCTCTGCCTCGTCCTCCAGTTCGCATTCGAGGACGGCCTGGGTGCGCCAGAAGGGATAGAGGTCAATCTCGAGCACGTGCCCTTCATAGGGGAGGCACCAGCGTGTCTTGCGCACGGGACGGCGGGTCGGGTCCGCTTCGGCCATCAAAAGCTGGTATTCCTCCGGGCTGATCTCCTCTTCTTCCTCGATACGGGTCATATCGCTGAGAGGGCGCTTGACACCGCGGAAGATGCGCAGCCCTTCCTCGTCGCGCCACAGACGGACGCGGCGGCTGGAACCGTGTTCGGAGCTCAGATAGGTCTGTTCGATTTCGACTTTCCTTGCGCCGGGCTGCTGTTCGAGCCACGAGAGAGAGGGAAAGGCAATCAGAAATTTGCGCTCAATTTCGAGAGGGACGGAAGAATTGCTTTTCATGGGCTTTACCTCCGGGAAAAGAACTTGAATTGAGGATGCGACTGTGATAGGATGGGCAGAGAATCTGATAAGACTGTACGGAGGGTCCGTATGAAAAAATACAGAATGATTCTGCTGCTGCTGCTTTCAGCTGTGCTGCTTGCCGGCTGCGGGAAAAAGGCTGACCCGGGGGAGAGACCGGCGGCAACGCCAACTCCGGTAATCGTGGATACGCCCGAGCCAACCCCGACCCCGTCATCCGCACCGACGCCCGCGGCGGCATCAACGCAGACGCCCGCAGGTGCGCCGACGCCCGCTGCAGCGGCATCGCCGGCACCGATGCCGGCGGTCACGACAACGCCGACTTCAACCCCAACCTCGGCCCCTGCGGCCTCGCCCCCTCCGCCACCGTCGCCTTCACCGTCGCCAACCCCGACGCCGGTGCCAGGCGCGCCGACCGTGACAAAGAACCCGACGGATGAAACCGTGGTTGTCGGCGGCTCGTGTAGCTTTACGGCGGATTACCAGAATGCGGTCTATGCCACATGGCACTTTGTGAGTCCGGACGGACAGAAGGATTTCGACTACGGCGGGATCGGCGTTGAGTTTCCGACCATGACGGTCCTCAACGGGATGTACAGCAACCTGCAGCTAAGCAACGTGCCGCAGGGCATGAACGGCTGGAAGGTGTACTGCCGCTACAGCAATGATGTCGGCAGCGTCGACACCCAGAAGGCAACGGTTACCGTGACGGCTGCTGGCCAGGGCGGCGCTGCTGCCAGACCCGGTGCATCCGCCTCCACGGCAGCGGCTTACGGCGGCTTTACCGGCCTCTTCGTGGACGAGGACAACGAGATGACCATGGAGATCAGCGGGGATTCCAGCTGGTACGATGTGAAGGTGACCTGGCCAATCAGCAGCAGTGAGATTTATACATGGGAGTTTGGCGGTACCTTCAACAACGAGGGTGTGCTGTACTACGACAACTGTCTCAGAACCAAGTACACCTATGATGAACAGGATAACGAAGACTCTCAGATCTGGACCGACGGTAGCGGGGATCTCGATTTCTCCACCTCGAAGGACGGCATGTACTGGTCCTTCTATGACGATCCCGATTTCTCTATCGACGATATCTTCTTCGGGAGAGCCTGAAGACAGCAAACTCCTGATCCGGCATGGGACGGATCAGGAGTTTTTCTGCGTTCACGAGAGCTTGAGGTCTCCATCGTGGACCCAGCCAAGCCGGCGGCAGAGCGCGTTAATGGCCGGGGCGAGAACGACCGGCAGGATGAAGCAGATCAAAATGAGGCCGATCCAGTCAAAGGCTGTCGGGATGATCGGGACGGCACCCTTGCTGACGGCAATCTCGCTCGGTGCAAGCCAGCCCGTCCAGACACCGATCTGACCGCAGAGGCCGCAGGTGCCCATGCCCGAGTTGATCGGGGCGCCGTTCATCTCAAGGCCGAAAACGCAGGTCGCGATGGGACCGGTGATGGCCGCGGTCAGGGTTGGTGCGATCCAGATCCGCGGGTTGCGTACAATGTTCGGCATCTGCAGCATCGAGGTGCCGAGACCCTGGCTGATCAGGCCGCCCCAGCTGTTCTCCTTGAAGGACATCACGGCAAAGCCCACCATCTGCGCACAGCAGCCTGCTACAGCAGCACCGCCCGCGAGGCCGGTAAGGCCCAGCACCGAGCAGATGGCTGCCGACGAAATGGGCAGGGTCAGCGCCACACCGACCAGCACCGAGACCGCAATCCCCATCCAGAAGGGCTGAAGCTTGGTGGCCCGGTCGATAACAAGACCGAAGGCGCTTGCCGCGCTCCCGATCGGCGGCGCGATGAGCTTGGCAAGGGCAACGCCTATGAAGATCGTCACAGCCGGGGTGACCAGAATGTCAATGCGGGTTTCCTTTGAGACGGCCTTGCCGCATTCAGCCGCCACGATGGCGATGATCAGCACGGCAAGCGGACCGCCGGCGCCGCCCTCAGCGTTGGCCGACCAGCCGACCGCGGCCAGTGAGAACAGCACCATCGGGTCAGCCTGCAGGGCGTAACCGATGGCAACGGCCATCGCCGGGCCGGAGACTGCCATGGCGTAGGCACCGATATCCACCAGCAGGGCCCAGCCGAGCTGCTGGCCGAGGGTCTTTAAAATCGTGCCGATCAGAAGGGAACAGAACAGGCCCTGCGCCATGGCGCCCAGGGCGTCGATGCCGTATCTTCTGGCCGAGATCACGATGTTTTTGCGTGCGAGAAAGGCTTTCAGTTTATCCATGTCAGACCTCTTTTCTTATCTTTTACACACTATACGTGATGGGCCCGGGCTTGTCAACAGATGTTATTTTTGCAACAAATACCGGTGACAACAGGCAGTTGCCGGGAGGCTGTCTCTGTGCTACAATGGTCGGCGAATCCGGGAGCGGCAGGAAAGCTCCGAAAGGAAGGCAGCACATGAAAAAACTGATTATCAGGCAGTGGGGACAGATCATCTTCGGTCTGATCATTTTCTCTTTCGGCGTGCACTGCACGATTTTTGCCAATATCGGGCTTGCGCCCTGGGACTGCCTTGCCATGGGCCTTTCCTATCATCTTCCCCTGAACTACGGGATGACGGTGACGCTGATCTCGCTGATTATCATCGGTCTCGACCTGCTGATGAAAGAGCGCATCGGCTTCGGGACCATTCTGGACGCACTGGTCGTCGGCAATACCGTACAGTTCATCAGTGACATTAATCCCCTCCCGCTGAACCAGGGGGCCCTGACCGGCATCCCGATCATGCTGCTCGGCTTCGTGTTCATGGCGGTCGGCCAGTGGATCTACATGAGCGGGGCCCAGTGCTGCGGTCCTCGAGATGCGCTGCTGGTCGGCCTGGGAAAACGCCTGCCGAAGGTGCCCATCGGTCTGGTCGAGGTCGGGCTCTGGGCTGTCGTGGTGCTGGTCGGCTGGCTGCTCGGCGGTCCGGTGGGCATCGGTACCCTGGTGAGCGTACTGGGTGCCGGCCTCGTGATGCAGCTGGTCTGCCGCATCGTACATTTTGAACCGAGGGACGTCAGACACCGGGACGTCATCGAGGTGCTTCGCATCCTCAGCAGTTCATCACCATGAGCCGGCGCGGAAAAGTTTTGAATGACTTTTTCCCGGCAATATGGTATAGTGAAAGACAGAGAGGTTATTATAGTTTATAAGTCTATCTGAAATTATCAATCTGAAAGGAGAAGCGACAGTATGGCAAGAGAGATCCTGTTTGATCTCGGCAAAATGATCACTGACCGTCTGCCGTATAAATTCGGCATCAAAAGACTGACGGAGGAGGATCCGGAATATATCCTTCTGGACCGCTCCCTGGAGAGTGATGAGCAGGCGGAGATCATGCTCAAGATGGGCCTGCGCAAGCCCAAGACCCTGGATGTCATCGCCAAAATCACCGGCAAGGACCCCAAACATGTGGAGGAGCTTCTGGAAAAGGCCGCCCGGACCGGCGCGGTGGAGTATAACTGGGAGAACCCGCAGCACGAAAAACAGTACTACGTCCAGCTCTTTGTGCCCGGCATCGCAGAGATGACCAACATGGTGCTGAAGCAGGTCGAGAAGTACCCGGAACTTGCCGACAGCTTTGATAAGATGACCTACCTGCCGCTGGCAGGCAAGACCCATCTGATCCCGCCGGGCGGCGACGGCATCGGCATGCACGTGATTCCCGTCGAGAACGCGATTCCCACACATACCCAGTCTGCCTCCATCGAGCATATTTCCCACTGGTTAGACAAATATGAGGGCAAGCTCTCCGTCGGCTACTGTTCCTGCCGCAATGCCCGCCGCCTCTACGGCGAGGGCTCGGGCGAGATTCAGGACGACTGCTGCATTGGCCTCGGCGATTTTGCGACCTATCTGATCGAGACCGGCAAAGGACGCCCCATCACCAAGGAAGAGGCGCTGCAGATCTGCAAGCGTGCCGAGGAGAACGGCTATGTCCACCAGGTGACGAACATCGACGGCGAGGATAAAATCTTCGGCCTCTGCAACTGTGACCTGGGCGTCTGCTTTGCCCTGCGCACCAGCCAGCTGTTCAATACACCCAACCTGTCCGCCTCCGCTTACCGCGCCCATGTCAACAAAGAGAACTGCGTTGCCTGCGGCAAGTGCGTCGAGGTCTGTCCCGCCGGTGCCGTCAAGCTGGGGCAGAAGCTCTGCACCAAGCAGGGTGAGGTCAGCTACCCGCAGCAGGAAAAACCGGAAGGCCTCGTGTGGGGTGAGGACAAGTGGAACCCGAACTATGTCTTCGACAACCGCAAAAACTGTCATGAGTCGGGCACGGCCCCCTGCAAGACCGCATGTCCCGCCCACATCGCCATTCAGGGCTACATCAAACTGGCGAAAGAAGGCCGCTATCTGGATGCCCTCAAGCTCATCAAGCAGGACAACCCCTTCCCCTCGGTCTGCGGCTATGTCTGCAACCGCCGCTGCGAGGATGCCTGCACCAGAGGCTCTCTGGACAAGGCCCTGGCCATCGATGAGATTAAGAAGTTCATCGCCGAACAGGACCTGAAGAGCGAGGAACCCTACGTTCCCGAACGGCTCTACCGCCGCCCGATTGACAAGCCCTATGAGGAGAAGATCGCCATTATCGGCGCCGGACCGGCCGGCCTGAGCTGTGCCTATTATCTTGCCCGGATGGGGTATGAGAATGTTACGGTCTTCGACCGCAACCCCGAGCCCGGCGGCATGCTCGTCATGGGCATCCCGAGCTACCGGCTCGACCGCAGCGCTCTCAGGGGCGAAATCGCTGTCCTCGAAAAGATGGGCGTCAAGTTCCGCATGAACACCGAGGTCGGAAAAGATGTGACGATCCAGCAGCTGCGTGACGAAGGCTATAAGGGCTTCTATGTGGCCATCGGTGCCCAGAAGGGCTCCGCCCTCCGCATCCCCGGCGAGGAGCTGAAGGGCGTTTACGGCGGCGTGGAGTTCCTGCGCCAGGTCAATCTGGGCAAAAAGCCGAGAATCGGTAAAAAGTGTGCCGTCATCGGCGGCGGCAATGTGGCAATGGACGTCTGCCGGACCGCGGTCCGCCTCGGCGCCGAGACAACAGTCGTTTACCGCCGCAGCGAGGCCGAGATGCCTGCCGATAAAGAAGAGGTCGCCGAGGCAAAGCAAGAGGGCGTGACGTTCCGTTTCCTCAGCGCACCGGCCGAGATCATCGGCGAGAACGGCAAGGTCACCGGCGTGAAGGTCGAGATCATGGAACTGGGCGCCCCGGATGAAAAGGGCAACCCCACCCCGGTCGGCACCGGTACCTTTGAGACCATCGAGGTAGACTCTGTGATCAGCGCCATCGGCCAGGGCATCGACTGGGGCGGCCTGGATATCGGCGAGCTCAAAACCGGCAAAAAGGGCACCGCTGTTGCCGATCCCGTCACCTATCAGACCGCACAGCCCGACATCTTCGTCGGCGGCGATGTCTATACCGGACCGAAGTTTGCCATTGACGCGATTGCGGCCGGCCGCGAGGGTGCCGAGTCACTGCACCGTTTTGTACAGGATGGCCAGAGCCTGACCCGCGGCAGAAATCTCCGCGAGTTCTACGAACTGGATAAGAAAGACCTCCTCATCGATGTCGACTGCTTCGACCGTCCGGCCCGCCAGCCGATTCTGCACGATCAGTCGAAGGCAAAATCCTTTGAGCATGACCGTCTTACCTTTACCGAGGAGCAGGTCAAAGCAGAGGCCAGCCGCTGCCTGGGCTGCGGCGTAAGTGTGGTGGATCCCAACCGCTGCATCGGCTGCGGTCTGTGCACCACCCGCTGCATGTTCGATGCCATCCACCTCGAGCGGGATGTTCCCGAGGCGTCCAACATGGTTCGCTGCGAGGACAAGGTCGGCCCGATGCTGAAGTACGCAGGCAAAAAGGCCATCGGCTTACTCCGCAGATAAAACCAGCGAACCCGCCGGCATTGCCGGCGGGTTCGTTCCGAATTGTTTCCGATTTTCATTCATTCCGGCCAATTCACGCCGGTTTCTGTCGTGATTGTATCTCTTCTTTACTGGATTCGTTCTGAACTGTTACGGAATGTTTGTTGACGGAGGGGATCAGTCCTGTTATTATGAAAAAGCGCCAAGTTCACTTGAGATGATCCGCCAAATTCTGGGCAAAGTGCTGAAAAGAAACAGGATGAAAACAGAATCCGACAGGGAGGTTGATTACCGTGGAAGATACCATGAGAGAAGTTTTCCGAAACCAGCAACTGACCTATGAGCTGATTGCAGCGCTTTTTGGCGAAGACTGCATCGACGAGGATGAATAGAATCTGACTGCGATCCCCCGCCTCGGCGGGGGATTCATGTTATCTTCCGATGGTTTATAAAACAGAGGCTTCCATTACCGGGAAAGTGTGGTATAATAAATACAGTGTATATTGCCGGTCAAATCAACGCCCGGACAGAAAACTACAGAAACAAAAAGGAGAAAACCCATGAAAACGATTGCAACCAAAAAGGCTCCGGCCGCCATCGGCCCCTATTCCCAGGCCTACACAGCCAACGGTTTCCTGTTTACCTCCGGTCAGGTACCCCTGAACCCCGAGACAGGCGAGATTGTCGGAAGCACCATTGCCGAACAGGCGGAACAGAGCTGCAAAAACATCGGCGCCATTCTGGAGGCTGCCGGGACGGACTTTTCGAAGGTCATCAAGACGACCTGCTTCCTGGCAGACATGAAGGACTTTGCCGCTTTCAACGCGGTGTATGAGAAATACTTTGTCAGCAAGCCGGCCCGCTCCTGCGTCGCTGTCCGCGAACTGCCCAAGCAGGTGCTCTGCGAGGTGGAAGCGATCGCTCTGGCAGAATAAACAATCCAAACTGCAAAAAAGCATTCACCCGTCTCTGACCAGACGGGTGAATGCTTTTTTGCGCTGCGTACGCTGCACGGCAATATCATGCTTCCGAAAGCTTTTTTCTTTTTTCTCCTTTTGCCCGGAGAAGCTCCATTTCAAAATCCTGCCGGTCTTTTTTGCGCAGTGTGTCCAGGGTCAGACCTGTAAAGAGAGACTGAATCGCAGCGATCATCGTAAAGCCGCAGACGATCAGGGTCGGGAAACGGTCTACCAGACCGGTGTGTACATATTCTCCGACGATCGGCACAAAGAACAGCAGGGATAGGATGGCGAGCAGCAGTGCGATGATCCCGAAAAAGCCGAGGGGATGATAGCTGCGGTACAGACGGAAGATCGTTCGGATCACCTTGAAACCGTCGGAGTAGGTGTTGAGCTTTGAGACACTGCCCTCCGGCCGGTCTCGGTAGTCGATGACGACATTCTCGATCTGCATGTTTTTGTCAACGGCATGAATACTCATTTCCGTCTCAATCTCAAAGCCCTGCGAGAGAACCGGGAAGGTCTTGACGAACTCATAACTGAAGGCCCGAAAGCCGGTCATGATGTCCTTGATGTCATTGTCAAAAAGAAGGTTGATCCCCCAGCGCACCAGCGCATTGCCGAAGTTGTGAAAGGGCCGTTTGTTCTGCGTATAATACGTGGAAGACAGCCGGTCTCCGACGACCATATCCGCCCCGTGATGAAGCACCTGGTCGGCAAGCTCTCTGGCGGCCTCGGCGGGATAGGTGTCATCGCCGTCAGCCATGATATAGCATGCTGCATCGATGTCCTGGAACATGCTGCGGATGACATTGCCTTTGCCCTGCTTATACTCATTGCGTACAACAGCCCCGGCCTTTTCGGCAAGCTCGGCTGTGTGGTCGGTGGAGTTGTTGTTATATACATAAACCACGGCCTCGGGAAGTGCGCGCTGAAAGTCCGCAACAACCTTTTCAACCGTACGCTCTTCGTTATAGCAGGGGATCAGAACGGCGATCTTATCCATATCATAAACTCCTTGTGCAGAGCATGGTATAAACAGTTTAACACGGCAGCCGGGGAAAAGCAACCATTACCGGCTGCACAGCGGATGGATTTCTGATCAGCGGATGACATGCGGACAAAGAGAGGCAAAAACCGTGAGAAGCAGTTTACTGAGAAATCGATATGTGCCTGCTGTCCCGGACAGCGCAGGTCAGCCCTGCATACTGTGGATTCTGCAGCTATCAGCAATTTTACCATAACCGAACCGTACGTATGCCATGAAACACGGTTTTTCATGATGAAAAGTACCAAAAAAGGCAGAAATAATGAAAATGCAGTAGACATGTGCAGATATCAGTGATACAATACGCACGATTCATGAAAAAGGAAAGGAAGTATAGATATATGAATCTGAAAGAAGTCCGTGAAAAAGCCAAGCTCTCACAGGCCGCATTTGCCAAAACCATCGGCGTCAGCAGTTCAGCAGTTGCTTCCGTTGAAGCCGGACGCATGAAGACCAGCCAGAAGATTATCGACAAGGTGAAGGAAGTATACGGCGAAGTCATTGAGCCTGAAGTGAAGAAGGTTCAGGCGGCCGAAAAGAAGGTCGAGGAGAAGATCGAAGCGGTCGAGAAGAAGGCCGAGGCGGTTGTGAACGGCGCCATCGAGACCAAAGAAAAGGCTGAGAAGAAGGTTGCCGAAACCAAGGAAAAGGTTGCCGAGACCAAAGAAAAAGTTGCCGAGACCAAGGCGAAGGCTGCCAAGGCCAAGGCGAAAGCCGTTGAGACCACCACCAAGGCAAAGGCCGTTGCCGCCAAGGCGGAGAAGAAGGTCAAAAAGACCACCAAGGCTGCCGGTGCTGCCGCAGCCGGGGCCGTCAAGAAGGTTCTGCCGAAGAAGCCCGAAGTGGTGATTCAGTCCCCCATGGGCGGCGAGATCACACCGGAAGCAATTCTTGCCAAGATCGGTGAGGCCGATAAGGTTTATGTCCGCGTGGACGTCAACAAGGCCTACTGGGTCAAGGGTGACGAGGCCGGCTCCGTCGACCTCTGGTAAGCAGACAGAACAGAACCCAGCCCTTTCCCTCGGAAGAGGGCAGGGGCCGGGTTTTTTGTTTGTCCGATACGTTGATACGCAGCTGCAGGAGGCCGTATGCCGCATCTTCTGAAAAACAAAATCTATCTGTATCTGACGGAGTTCTTTGCCGGCATGTCGGTCATGGCCGTCGAACTCGGGGCAAGCCGTCTGCTGGCACCTTATTTTTCTTCGTCTCAGATCGTCTGGACCATCATTATCGGTACGATCATGATCGCCATGGCGCTGGGAAACATCTACGGCGGGCGCACGGCGGACCGGGACCCGAACCCGGACAGACTCTACCGCCGCATCCTGATCGCAGCCGTATGGATCGCGATGATTCCCGTTCTGGGCAAGTATATGATCCTCGGGATCTCGGCGGTCCTGATCTTTACCGTGAATGCCAACTACCTGATCTGGGCGGCCTTTGCGGCCTGCATGGTCATCTTTGTGTTTCCGCTCTTTCTGCTCGGAACCGTAACGCCGTCGCTTGCCAAGTACACGATGGATAACCTGGAGGACAACGCCGGTATCGTGGGCATGCTCGGTGCGGCCAACACCGTGGGCAGTATCATCGGCACCTTTGTCCCGACCTTCCTCACCATCCCTGCGGTCGGAACCTCGATCAGCTTCCTGATATTTGCAGGGATTCTGCTTGTTCTGGCATTGCTGTATTTCATCAGTGTTCGGAAAAAGCCGGGCCTGTCCATCGCGGCAATCCTCCTGTTCCTGCTGAGCTGCGTGCTGGGCTGGCGCTCGAATTTTGCCTTTTGGAAGCAAGACCTGCTTTATGAGGGAGAGTCGATCTACAACTATCTTCAGGTGGAGGAAACGGACGACAGCGTCATTCTTTCGACCAACGTCCTTTTCGGTGTCCAGTCCATCATGCGCAAGGATGCATCCCTGACCGGCATGTACTATGACTATGCCATGGCAGCGCCGATGATGGCCGGCATTGCGGAAAAGACGGCCGATCAAAAACCCTTCGAGATGCTGATACTGGGGATGGGTACGGGCACCTACGGCAGTCAGTGTGCACACTATTACCCGGCCATGCATATCGAGGGCGTTGAGATTGACGGGAAGATCAGCCGGCTCGCACATGAGTATTTCGCCATGCCGGAAGACATGAACGTTACCACCTATGACGGGCGTGCGTATCTGAACGCTGTGGATAAACAGTATGACGTCATCATGGTGGATGCGTATCAGGATATCACCATCCCGTTTCAGATGTCCTCTCTGGAGTTCTTTACAATGGTGCGTGCGCATCTGAAGGAGGACGGCGTCATGGTGGTGAACATGAACATGCGCGGCGATAAGGAGGAAGGCAGCATTACGCAGTACCTGTCCGACACCATCTGCGCCGTGTTCCCGTCTGTGTGGACAGCGGATGTGCGCTACAGCACCAACCGAGAACTGTTCGCCGCTCTGAAGCCCGGCGCGATGGAAACCTTTCAGAGGAATGTCGCTCTCTGCGCCGATCCGGAACTGCGGGACATGCTGATGCTCGTTTCTTCCGGCCTTAAGACCTGTGAGGGCGGTGAGCATATCATGACCGATGACCGGGCACCGGTGGAACTGCTGGGCATGCGCGTCATCGATGACCTGATACGGGATGAAATCTCCTGGGTGCGCGAGATCTACGACCGGGAAGGCATCCAGGGTGTCATCAACAGCATCTGAAAAACGGATTGCTGCTGCGATTGACCAGGCAGGGGAATCATTGTGTATAAGAAATGTGCGTAGGAGAAACACAGGTGTGAAGACCCGGTTTCTCTTCCGCACATTTTTGAAAGAACGCACCATAGAGAATTCGCAAGACTCATCGGAGAATAGCCTCCGGAGCGACTAATCCATCCGGTAGCTGCGGATATATTTTCCCGGTTCGGCGCCGCCCTCCATGTAGCGGATCAGGATCTCCGCACAGGCGCGGCTGTCGCTGTCTGCCTGGTGGTGGTTGAGGCAGATGCCGTAATAATCACACATGTCGTTCAGCCTGTGGCTGATTCCCGGCAGCAGGCTCCGGCCCATGATCACGGTACAGATCCCTCGGACTGTCGGCCTCCATGCAATTTCATAAGCGGACAGACACTTGCGCAGGACGCCCATGTCGAAACCCGCATTATGTGCGACGAGAATCCCCGAGGACATCAGAGGCTCAATTTCTTCCCATATCTCCGGAAAGCAGGGAGCATCAAAGACCGTCTCCTCGTTGATGCCCGTCAGCATGCTGTTGAAGCGGTCAAAGGGCTGCTCCGGATCGACCAGAGAATAGTAGTTGTCTATAATGCGTCCGTTTTCTACGACGCTGATGCCGATGGCGCTGATTCGGTTGTTCCAGCGGTTCGGCGTTTCCACGTCAAACACAATGTATCGGTTCTGCAAGGCGGCCTCCGTATGTTTTGACCGGTCGTCCCGAGTCGAGTATCGTCTATCCTGACAGACAGATATTATAGCAAAGCGCAGAGCACTGTTCAACAGAGAATTCGAAGGAAGAGAATTCGGAAGGGGAGCGGACGGCAATGACTGTTGACGGATTGCGCAAACCCTGCTATTCTGAAGCAAAACAAAAGCCATCCTGTGTTGCATGCCGTTTGAGATGCTTTGGGGGATGAAATGAAAAGATCGGCCTTCTGAAAGCCATGCTGCTCTGCAGACAATATGAGAAGATGACGGAGCGGGACCGGACAGCACTGTTCGTCGCTGCGAAAGAGAGCCTCGAGGGCTATCTGCCAGAGAGCCTGAAGCGTGACCTTCAGCATCTCAGATCAGCTGCTGCAGCAGGATCCGAATAGCGGCAAGTCCAACCCTATTGTCAATCTGTAAGAAAGAAGCAAAGCTTAAGACAGTACGGACATGAAATAAATGACAGAAAGGAAGAAAAACAGTGAACAAAAAAGCCATGTATGCACTATCTTACGGACTGTTTGTTGTAACAGCCAGAGTCGGACAGAAGGATAACGGCTGCATTACCAATACAGTGGCGCAGGTGACGACACAGCCCAACAGAATAACGCTTGCGGTGAACAGGACCAATTATACCTGTGATATGATTCGGGAGAGCGGCTGCTTTACCGTTTCCGTGATCGCGGAGAATGCGGAGTTCGGACTGTTCAAGCGCTTCGGATTTCAGAGCGGGCGGGACACGGATAAGTTTGCCGGTTATGATGCGGTCCGCCGTGCCGAAAACGGTGCGCTGATCGTGACGGAAGGCACCAACGCCTGGATCAGCGCAAAGGTGGAGCAGGAAATTGATCTGGGCTCGCATATTCTGTTTGTTGCGGAAGTGACGGATATGGACACCCTTACGGAAACCCCGTCGGCGACTTACACATACTATCAAAATTCTATTAAACCCAAGCCGGAGAAGAAAGAGAAAACCGCGGAGGGCAAGACCGTATGGCGCTGCAAGATCTGCGGATATGAATACGTCGGTGAGGAACTTCCGGAGGATTTCATCTGCCCTCTGTGCAAGCATCCCGCTTCGGATTTTGAGAAGGTGACGGCATAGCCGCCGAAACCATGCAGGGCAGTCAGCTCCAGATCGAAGCTCACCGCCCTGCTGCCTGTCTTTTGCTGTCTGAAAGCAAGTTGATTTCCAGCTGACTTTTCGCATGCATACAGAGATGAAGCATAGTAAATACCGCCTGATTCATATTGAATCAAGCGGTTTTGTGGTTGCGGGGGAAGGATTTGAACCAACGACCTCCGGGTTATGAGCCCGACGAGCTACCAACTGCTCTACCCCGCGATATGATTGCTCCTGAAAGCTTATATAAAATAGCACAATCAGAAAGAATTGTCAAGTATTTCTTTTTTTGTCTTTCAGATGACTCTGATTTGAGACTTTAAAAACCTTGACGGGAAAGGGAGGGCTGTGATACGATACATTGAATTGTAAGGGGCATTCGCAACCTGCACGGGAGGTGCGGAAGATCGAACAGCATGTATTTGAGCCTGAATATGCGATCAGCAAGAATCTGATTGAACTGAGCCGGAAAGAGCTCTGTGAACTGGTTGCTGAAATCGCGCGTCAGGTCAAGGCCGAAGCCGGGAATAAGGCATATCACGGGGGGATCTACCCGGAAAACATCAGCCGCAGCCCCAACGGGAATATTGCTATTGGACCGGTGAAGAAGAGCGACTGGAGTCAGGAAGAGCTGCCGTATATCGCACCGGAAATCTACTGGAACAACAAGACCTCCCCGCAGTCGGATGTGTACGCACTCGGTCTGATTCTTTATTACGGCGCCAGCGCAGGAAAGCTCCCCTTTGAAGGCGAGAGCGGCAATGCGCAGCTGATGCGCATGAGCGGCAAGACGGTCTATGCCCCAGCCGCGGCAGGCAAACATCTGGGCGACATCATTGAAAAAGCTCTCCGCTTCAAAGAGGGCGACCGATACCGCAACCCGGAAGAAATGGCCGTTATGCTGGATTACTGCGAGGATAAGCGCCTGCTGCGTGAAAAATCGGGCGCTGAGGCGATTTTCCAGAAAAGCGAGGAGGAGCTCAGCGATCTCGAACAGATCATGCTGAAGATTATTGCCGGTGAGGCGGATGCCGAGCTTGCCGCAGAGAAGGAAGCGGATGAGGACGACTATCTGGATGAGATTGTCGCATCCGTGCGCAGTGAAGGAGACAGCACCGTGCAGACAGAGGATGAGATGTTTTCCCAGGCCGGTCTTGTCCGGCCGGAAAAGAAACCGGTGCCGGAGGAAAAGGACAGCGGCCTGGCCGAGTATTTCGGCCTGGATGAACCGGATCCTGTAGACCCGGCAGAGCTTGAAGCGGAGGAGGAGATACGTGTGTACGAACCCGGAAGCAATAAAAAGGGCATCCCGATTCTGACGGAAGAGGAAGACCCGGAGCTCGCACCGATTACGGTTGCCAGCAAAGGCGGCAGAAAGGCTCCTGCCAGAGCGGCCAAAACACAGAATGCCGAAGAGGAACCGGAACAGAAAAAGCGTCCCTTCCTTGTGGTGCTGCTTCTTTTGGCGGTTCTGCTGATTGCGGCGGTGGTTGCCAATATCCTGATCAACGCTTTTTCGGCAAGACAGGATAACCCTGCCATGCAGGACGTGACCATTGTGGTGCCTACTGTTGATCCGCAGGTGACCACCGAGATGGACATCTCTGCCATCATGTCCGAGCAGCAGCTTCAGCAGCAGGCCGAACAGGAAGCGCAGCAGGCGGAACTGGAAGCCCAGCAGCAGGCTGAACAGCAGGCGCAGCAGGCCGAGGCCGAGCTGGCGCTGACCGATCCCAACGCACCGCACACCTATGAGGTTATCAAGGCAGATATGGGCTGGCTTGAGGCCCAGCAGGCCGCGCATGATCACGGCGGTTTCCTCGCGGTCATCAACAACGAAGAAGAGATGAACCAGATCATTGCGCTGGCCGAACAGGCGGGTATCGACCGCGTCTGGATCGGTGCACACCGCGAGGACGGCAACATCATCTGGGAGAGCGGCGAGAATGTCACCTTCTATCCCTGGGACAACGGCGAGCCTTCCTATACCGACAGCGGTGACGGTGCCGCCGAGGATTATGTCATGCTCTGGAAGCATGGAGGCAAGTGGGTCTATAACGACAGCCGTGAGAATCCGCTTATTGATTTCTATGGGATGTACGGCGGCCATATCGGCTACGCGGTCGAGAAAATCGGCTGACCGGAATGGCCTGAACGGCAAAAAGCAGGGGACGCGGATCGCGTCTCCTGCCTGTAATACGGGAGTTAGGAAAGATTAACATATTTCCGGCTCCTTTGCGAGGTTTTCTGATGAAACAGTATGTTGTTACCGGCATGAGCTGTGCAGCCTGTCAGGCACGCGTTGAGAAAGCGGTGTCCTCCGTTCCCGGCGTGCAGAACTGCAGTGTCAGCCTGCTGACCAATTCCATGGGCGTTGAGGGTCCGGCCGAGGCGGAGGCCGTGATTGCGGCAGTTGAGAAGGCCGGCTACGGTGCGGCCCTCAAGGGAGGGGACAGACCGGCGGAAAGCAGGAGCGGCTTTGCCGCCGAAGAGGATGCGCTCCGGGATCGGGAAACCCCCGCCCTGAAACGCCGCCTTGCTCTTTCTGTGGGCTTTCTGCTGGTGCTCATGTATATCACCATGGGCCACAATATGCTCTCCTGGCCGCTGCCAGCGTATTTTGAGCATAATCACCTCGGCCTGACGCTGACCCAGATGCTGCTGGCGCTGACGGTAATGATCATCAACCGGAAGTTCTTCACAAGCGGCTTCAGCTCTTTGCTTCATGGTGCACCGAACATGGATACCCTGGTCGCGCTCGGCTCGGGTGTCAGCTTTGGCTGGAGTGTTTTTGTCTTTTACGAGATGTGCGGCCTCATAACCCGCGGGGCGGACAACATGGCACTGATGGATCTATACCATAACCAGCTTTACTTTGAATCCGCTGCCATGATCCCTGCCCTCATCACCGTCGGCAAAATGCTGGAGGCCATGTCCAAAGGGCGGACGACCGATGCGCTGAAGAGTCTGATGAAGCTGGCTCCGCAGACGGCAATTCTGGTCCGTGACGGGGAAGAGGTGGAAGTCGGTATAGAGGAAGTTCGACCGGGGGATGTGTTTGCCGTTCGGCCGGGTGAAAACATACCCGTTGACGGTGTTGTCCTCGAAGGGAGCGCGGCCGTCGACGAATCCGCACTAACCGGCGAGTCGATCCCGGTGGACAAGGCGGAGGGGGACCGCGTCAGTGCGGCCACCGTCAACCGATCCGGCTATCTGCGCTGCCGGGCAACCCGGGTGGGCGAGGACACCACGCTGAGCCAGATTGTCCGCATGGTATCGGACGCTGCCGCTACCAAAGCGCCGATAGCCCGTATCGCGGATCGGGTTTCCGCTGTGTTTGTGCCGGCGGTGATTGCCATAGCCGCACTTGTCACGGCCGGATGGCTGCTGACCGGGCAGACGCTCAGCTTTGCTCTTGCGCGGGGCATCTCGGTGCTGGTCATCTCCTGCCCCTGTGCGCTTGGCCTGGCTACGCCTGTTGCCATCATGGTTGGAAACGGTCTCGGGGCAAAAAACGGTATTCTCTTCAAAACCGGGGAGGCTCTTGAGACCGCCGGCAAGATACAGATCATTGCGCTGGATAAGACCGGGACCATCACTTCGGGAGAACCGCGTGTCACGGACATCCTGCCTGCCGATGGGGTTCGGGAAGAAGAACTGCTGTCCGCCGCCTTTGACCTCGAGCGGAAGAGCGAGCATCCCCTTGCCCGCACCGTTGTTGCCGAGGCTGAAAAACGCAGCCTGACGCCCGGCGAGGTAACGGATTTCCGTGCTCTGCCCGGAAACGGTCTGCGCGCGTGCAGAAACGGCCATACCGTCTATGCGGGAAGCGCTGCCTTTGCAGCGTCTCTTCCCGGCGGTTCTTTACTGAAGAAGGGGGATGGCCCGCTTGCCGCTGCAGCCGATGTCCTCGCCGGAAAGGGTAAAACACCGCTGTTTTTCCTGGAGGAGGAGCGTCTGCTCGGCGTGATCGCTGTTGCCGACACACTGAAGAGCGATTCCGCCGAGGCGATCAGACAACTGCAGAAAATGGGCATCGAGGTCTGCATGCTCACCGGTGACAACGAGCGCACCGCGAATGCCATCGGCAAGGAAACCGGGGTCGACCGCGTGTTTGCAGGCGTCCTTCCCGACGGCAAGGAGGCGGTGATTCGCCGCCTGCAGAAACGCGGAACCGTAGCTATGGTAGGGGACGGCATCAACGATGCGCCCGCCCTGACCCGTGCCGACCTCGGTATCGCCATCGGGGCCGGAACCGATGTGGCCATCGACAGTGCCGATGTTGTCCTGATGAACAGCCGCCTGAGCGATGTGGCGGCGGCGATCCGACTCAGCCGGGCAACCTTGCGCAATATCCATGAAAACCTCTTTTGGGCCTTCTTCTATAACGCTGTGTGTATTCCGCTTGCGGCGGGGCTCTTCGCCTGGAAGATGAACCCGATGATCGGCGCGGCGGCGATGAGCCTTTCAAGCTTTACGGTCTGCATGAACGCGCTCCGGCTGAATCTTTTCGACATGCATGACAGCTCCCGGGACAGACCGCTGCGAAAGCGCGCTCTGCCGGAGGAAGAGGAACATGGAACGGAGGTAAAAGAAAAAGGCGCAGGAGCCGGGACCGTGATCCTCCGCATTGACGGAATGATGTGCCAGCACTGCGAAGCCGCAGTGAAAAAGGCGCTGGAAAAGCTTGATTTTGTCAACGAGGCAGAAGCGAGCCATGAGAAGGGGACTGCCGTTGTCAGGCTTTGCGGTAAAATGGACGAGGAAGCCGTGAGAAAGGCAATCGCCGAGGAGGATTATGAGCTCCTCGAAGTTCGAATGCAAACGACCTGAAAAAAAGAACGAACGGGAAACTGAAAAAAGTACTTGCTTTTTTTCTGCGCCTGTGCTATTATTCATAGGCTTGCAGATGCGCGATTAGCTCAGCTGGATAGAGCGTCTGGCTACGGACCAGAAGGTCAGGGGTTCGAATCCCTTATCGCGTGCCAAAATCCGGAGCGCCCAAATGGGTACTCCGGATTTTGATTTTCTCGGGGATTCGAACCCGAGGGCACTTGGCAAGGCGCCGGGGGCGCCTTGCAACCCGATTCGGCCTGCTCCACAGAGCAGGTCGAATCCCTTATCGCGTGCCAAAACCCGGAGCGCCCAAATGGGTTCTCCGGGTTTTGCTTTTTATAATTGCTTTTCGGCAGAGATTCAACTTGCCTCAGCTGCTTTCCTTCTCCACCAGCATCCACGGAACCAGTCTGGACTCGCAGGCCTCACCGCGCAGATGACAGAAAAGCAGCTCGGCAGCTTCACGGCCGACGTTGTACTGCATGTGCGAGAGGGAAGTGATTCGCGGGCTGGACATTTCACTGTAAGGGCTGTTGTCAAAACTGACCACGGCGACATCTCCGGGAATGGCCATGCCAGTTCTGTTCAGATACGAGACAACCATGGCGGCAATCTCATCGTTGTAGCAGATGACGGCGCTGCAGCCGGCGAGAAGCTCCGCAGCGCGCGTGTCTTCATTACCGCCGCGCAGGAAGCGTTCCTTCTGGTCGGTGCTGTACCAGAGAATGTTTTTGTCCTCAACGGGGAGATCAAAGCTCTGCAGCGCATCCATATAGCCGGAAAAACGCTGCCGGCCCTGCAGGTCGTCATATTTGAAGATACCGGAAATCTTTCGGTGGCCCTTTCTGTACAGATACTCCGTCAGCATGCGTCCCCCGGCATAGTTGTCATCCAATACAGACAGCGTGTGCGGAAGCTGTTCATAATTACCGTGCATGAACACGAGCGGGATGCCCTTTTCCATAAGCTGATGATAGAGCGGAATGTTCGGGTTGGGCAGACCGGTTTTCGTCCCTTCCAGAAGAACGCCGTCCAGATGGTCCATATCGAGCAGCGTTTTGAGAATCCGCCGTTCGTTGGAGAACTGATTCTGGGTCGCGAACAGAAGGGGAGCGCTGTTGTTTTCGGAACAGACCGATTCAATCTCGCGGAGAATACTGGGGAAAATATAGTCGCTGATATAGGTCGTGACAACTGCGATCGAAAGCCGCTGACTGGGAGAGGCTTCCCTGCGTTCGCGGATATGAGAACCGCTTCCCTGCCGGCGATCGATCAGGTGTTCCGCTTCCAGCAGAGAGAGCGCCTGCCGCACGGTCTGCCGGCTGACCTGAAACTGTGTACAGAGGGACTGCTCGGTCGGAAGCGTTTTCTGATATCTGCCATCCTGAATACCGGCTCTCAACGCCTCTGCAACTGTCTGATATTTTGGATTCATAAGCAGACTCCTGATATCATTTCATTCCCGGAACGGTGAACAACCCTGCCTGACAGCAGTATAAACAAATTCTCAATAGGTTTCAATACAAATATGCCGCAAAAAAATACATATTTCGGCCTGCACCATGACAAAACAAGAAAAATTGTGCAAATCGACGGAAATGGACAATGCGTTTAGGGGGATTAAAAAGTTCAAAATTTTGATAGAAATTGCAGAAAATATCGAAAAACATTAAATTTGTATGACAACACCTTTCGGACTTGAAAAATTTGTGTTGTACATGCAGACAAAAATGGTTTTTTGTGCGGACAACTGTTGATTTTTTGCTCAAAAGGAAGTATCATAAATTCGAAAAGTCCGGAAGCAGTACGGACAAATAGAAAAAATGAAGAAAGAAAGAGGTACAAAGCTATGCGTAAGACACTTACCCTGATCCTCGCACTGGCGCTCGTGTTTGCTCTGTTCGGTGCCAGCTCCGCCTACGCCGATGACCTGATCAAGGTCGGCATTGTGAACAACCCCCCGTCAGAGTCCGGCTATCGTGAAGCAAACGTCAACGACTTCCAGAATGTGTTCACCAAAGAGAACGGCTATGACGCCCAGTTCTTCTACAGCATCAAGAACGACGAGCAGCTCAGTGCCGCCCAGCAGTTCATCACCGACGGTGTGGATTACCTGCTGATCTCCGCCGCTGAGACCACCGGCTGGGACAAGGTCCTGGCGGATGCCGCAGACCAGGGCATCGGCGTGTTCCTCTTCGACCGTATGATCGACGTTGATCCGTTCCTGTATGAGGCTGCTGTTGTCTCCGACATGGCTCAGGAAGGCGATACCGCTGTTGATTGGCTGCTCGCTCAGGAGCTGCCCGAGTACAACGTGGTCCACATCCAGGGCGCCATGGGCAGCGATGCTCAGATCGGCCGTACCGGCGCTCTTGATGAGCAGTTTGAAGCCGGCACCATGAAGAAGGTTGTCCAGCAGACCGCTACCTGGGACGAGGCTGAGGCAAAGAAGATTGTCGAGTCCGTCATCAACTCCGGCGAGAAGTTCAACGTTATCTATGCCGAGAACGACGGCATGGCCAAGGGCGCTGTTGCGGCGCTGGACGAGGCCGGCATCACCCACGGTATTGACGGCGATGTTGTCGTGATGGGCTTCGACTGCAACAAGTGGGCCCTGCGCGAGCTGTTTGCCGGCAACTGGAACTACGACGGCCAGTGCAGCCCCTTCCAGGCGGCTGTCATCGATACGATGATCCAGACCCTCGAGATGGGCGGCGATATTGACGGCCTGAATGAGCTGCATCAGATCATCTCCCAGGAGCAGGGCTTTGACGCCATGCACATCTGCCGTGCCGACATCGCGACCTATGGCCTTGGCGAGTAATCCTTCTTAAGAAAGAGTAACATACCACAAAGGAACGAACCGCGCGGTGTGGGATCCAGTGGAGTAATCCGCGGCCTGCACCGCGCTTTCTTTCTATAAAAACAGTAGACAGGAGTTGAGCGGATGCAAGACGATATTGTTTTGACCATGCGCAGGATCTGCAAGTATTTTCCGGGCGTCAGGGCCCTGAATGACGTGGATTTTACGCTGCGCAAGGGAACGATTCACGCGCTGATGGGAGAAAACGGCGCAGGAAAATCCACGCTGATCAAAGTGCTGACCGGCGTTTACCTCATGGATGAAGGCGAGATCCGGATTGACGGAATCGAGGGCCCCGTTACCATCCGCTCCCCTCAGGAGGCGCAGAGCTACGGTATCAGCACCGTCTATCAGGAGATTACGCTCTGCCCGAATCTTACCGTAGCGGAAAACATGTTTATCGGACGCGGCGAGAAAAAGAGCGTAGACTGGAAGGCAATGGAGAAGCGGGCAGGTGAACTGCTGGAAAGCCTGGGCATTCCCGCCCGGCCGAAGCAGCAGTTGGGAAGCTGCTCACTGGCCGTACAGCAGATGGTTGCGATTGCCCGTGCCGTCGATACCGAATGCAAAGTGCTGATTCTGGACGAGCCGACTTCCTCTCTGGATGACAAGGAAGTTGCGATGCTGTTCCGCTTGATGCGGGACCTCCGGGACCGCGGTGTAGGGATTATCTTTGTTACCCACTTCCTGGAACAGGTTTACGAGGTCAGTGATACGATCACCGTCCTGCGCAACGGCGAGCTTGTGGGTGAGTATGCGATCAAAGACCTGCCTCAGGTGAAGCTGGTGGAAAAAATGATCGGCAAGGATCTTGCCGATCTGGAGCATATTGAAAAACATGCTACCGCTGATACCGCGGCTGAACCGCTTTACGAAGTGAAAAACCTGTCAAGCTCCGAAAGCCGGCCGTTTGACTTCCATATCGCCAAAGGCGAGGTGAACGGTTTTACCGGCCTGCTGGGATCAGGACGTTCTGAGAGTGTGCGCGCCATCTTCGGTGCTGACCCGGTCACCGGCGGAAGCGTGAAGATGAGCGGAAAGAGCGTGAAAATCACAAAGCCTCTTGACGCCATGAAAAACGGCATCGGCTATCTGCCGGAGGACCGCAAGCGCGACGGGATTGTTGCCGAGCTTTCCGTCCGTGACAATATTATTCTGGCACTGCAGGTGGTAAGCGGCGTGACACACCCCATCTCCCGCGCCAAAGCCGAGGCTTTTGCAGATGAATACATCAAGGCGCTGGATATCAAGACCGCTTCCTCTGACACGCCTATCGGCTCGCTCTCCGGCGGCAATCAGCAGAAGGTGATTCTGGCCCGCTGGCTGCTGACCCATCCCCAGTATCTGATTTTGGATGAGCCTACCCGCGGCATCGACGTCGGTACCAAGACCGAGATTCAGAAACTGGTGCTGAAGCTTGCTGAAGAGGGGATGAGCATCACCTTTATCTCCTCCGAGATTGAAGAGATGCTTCGTACCTGCTCGCGCCTGATCGTTATGCGCGATCGAAACATTGTCGGCGAACTGACCGGCGCTGATCTGACCCAGGATAGGGTCATGCACACCATTGCGGGAGGAGGGAACTGAAATGGCAGGAAAGAAAAAAAGCACGTTTTTCGCCAACAACTCACAGCTTCTGATTCCGCTGATTGCCATCGCCCTGCTGGTGATTTTCAACCTGTTTCGAGATCCCAGCTTCTTCTCAGTCAGCATCGCCTCAAACAACAGGGGTGATCCGGTGCTGCAGGGCAACCTGATTTCGATCCTGAACGGAGCGTCTGAGCTGGTCATTCTCTCCATGGGCATGACACTGGTGACTGCCGCATCGGGCGGGCAGGATATCTCCGTCGGTGCGCTGGCGGCGATCGCAGGCAGTATGTTTGTGAAGGTCCTGAAGAGCGGCACCGTAACGCCGGGCCTCATCATCGCCGCATTTCTGGCCTGCTGTGCCGTCGCTATGGTTTTCGGTGCTTTTAACGGAACCCTGGTTTCTGTTTTCGGCATTCAGCCGATGATTGCGACGCTGATTCTCTTTACTTCCGGCCGCAGCATCGCCTACTGGATCAACGGCGGCGCGACACCGACCATTGAGAATGCCACCATCAACGCCATTGGCAGCTTTATCCCCGGGATTGCCATTCCGACACCGATCCTGATCGTGGCGGCAATGGGCATTCTGTTCGCGCTGCTGTTCCGCTTTACGGCTCTGGGCATGTACATCCAGACGGTTGGTATCAACCAGAGCGCGGCAAGGCTCAACGGCATCAACCCCGTCGGCATCAAGCTGCTGACTTTCATCCTGCTGGGGATCTGCTGTGCAGTCTCCGGAGTGATCGGCGTGAGCCGTCTGGGGCTCATCAACCATGAGACACTGCTGATTAACATCGAGATGGACGCCATTCTTGCGGTCGCCATCGGCGGCAACAACCTGGGCGGCGGCAAGTTTAAGATGATCGGCTCGGTGCTCGGTGCATACGCAATCCAGGCTCTGACCATTACTCTGTACGCGATGAAGGTACCCTCCACCGATGTGAAGGCTTATAAGGCCATTGTCATCATTATTCTCGTCGTGATCGGGTCCCCGGTCGTGAAGGCCAAGGTGGATCAGCTCATGAAGAAGATCCGGACCGGCGGCTCCGCTGAAAGGAGGCAGAGCGCATGAATTCCAAGAATAATCAGCTTCCTGCCCGGCGCAGAGAACCCATGACCGATACCCAGCTCCTTCTGACCATTACGATCTGCATTTTCTTTGTCATGTATGTGGCGGCTATTCTGATCTGGGGCGGCGGTTTCAAGAAACCGCAGATGCTCTTCGACATGCTCAACGACAATGCATTCCTGATCATTATCTCCTGCGGACTGACGATTGTCATGATCACCGGCAGCATCGATATTTCCGTCGGCGGCGTAACGGCACTTGTCGCCATGGTCGGCGTCATGATTCTCAACGGCACGCTGTTTGAAGGCCTGATCGCATCGATGCACCTTGCAGCGGCCGGACGAATTGTGTTTGCGGTTGTTGTGTCTGTTCTGATCGGCCTGGCCTTCGGCGCGGTACAGGGCTTCCTGATTGCGCATCTGGAGATTCAGCCCTTTATCATTACTCTGGCGGGGATGTTCTTTGCCCGCGGCATGATCACCATTCTCAGCGTCGACCCGCAGAAGGCTCCCCAGGATCTGATGGATATTCTCCAGAAACGCATTGAGATCGAATGGCTTGGTTCTGTGAACAAAAAAGGCGTTCTGATTCCGGCGAAGATGGAGATCGGCGTTGTCATTGCACTTGTGATCGTGGTGCTGGTCTTCCTGCTCCTGCGGAAACACCGTCTCGGCCGCAGCTTTTATGCGGTCGGCGGCAACCGTCAGAGCGCGCTGATGCTTGGCGTCAATGTGCGGAAAACGCGCTTTATGGCCCACCTGATCTGCGGCCTGCTGAGCGGTATCGCCGGTTTTGTCTTCATGATGCACACCGGTGCCGGCAACGCAACCAATGCGACTGCGGCGGAAATGAACGCGATTGCCTCTTCCATCATCGGCGGCACCCTGCTGACCGGCGGTGTCGGAAATGTGATCGGAACCTTTTTCGGCGTTTTGACACTCAGTACCATCAAGGCGATTGTGACCACCTCGGGGCTGCGCGATCCCTGGTGGCAGAGCATCACTACCGGTGCCATGCTTGCTTTCTTCATTGTCCTTCAAAGTGTTGTCCTGATGGGCAAGAACAAACGGCGCCGCAAATCGGAGGAAGATAAATGAATCTATCGAATACCGCACTCGGCATCGAGCTCGGCTCGACCCGCATCAAGGCCGTCCTGATTGACGAAAACCATGTCCCCGTTGCATCCGGCTCCTTTGAATGGGAGAATCAGTATGACGGCGGCATCTGGACCTATCCCATGTCCCTCGTACAGGAGGGCCTGCAGGCCTGCTTTGCAGATCTGGCCATGAGTGTCCGGGAAAAATTCGGTGTCCCGCTGACTACCGTCGGCGCTCTGGGCGTTTCGGCCATGATGCACGGCTACCTGCCCTTCGATCAGGACGACAGACAGCTGGTCAGCTTCCGTACCTGGCGCAACACGATCACCGGCGAAGCGGCTGAAAAGCTGACCAAGCTGTTTGGCTTCAATATTCCTCAGCGCTGGAGCATCGCGCATTATTATCAGGCCATCCTGAATAGAGAAGCCCACGTCCCTGCCGTCGCGTTTCTTACAACGCTTGCCGGTTATATCCACTGGAAGCTGACCGGTGAGAAGGTCATGGGCATCGGCGAGGCCTCCGGCATGTTCCCGATCGACAGCACGGCTCTGGACTACGATCAGGGTATGATCGACAAGTTCCGGGAACAGACCGGCATTGACCTCCGTTCGATCCTGCCGCGTGTACTGCCCGCAGGGGCTTCCGGCGGCACGCTGACCGAGGCGGGCGCCCGCTTCCTTGACCCGACGGGGACGCTTCTTCCCGGAATTCCGGTTGCGCCCTGCGAGGGAGATGCCGGCACGGGCATGGTTGCGACGAATGCCGTGCGTCCGCGCACGGGCAACGTTTCGGCTGGCACCTCGGACTTCGCCATGATTGTGACCGAGCATCCGCTGGCTGTTCACCGTGAGATCGACATGGTGACGACCCCTGACGGCGATCCGGTTGCCATGGTCCACTGCAACAACTGCACCAGTGATATCAACGCCTGGGTTTCTCTCCTGCAGGAATTTGCCGGTCTGATCGGTGCGGATGTCGATCGGGGCGAACTCTTTACGCGCCTGTTCAACAAGGCACTGGAGGGTGATCCGGACTGCGGCGGGCTGATGAGCTTCAACTATTTCTCCGGTGAGGGCGTGACCGGCCTCAACGAAGGCCGACCCATTTTTGCCCGCACACCGGATGCCTCCTTCACGCTTGCCAACTTCATGCGTACGCACCTGCTCTCGGCATTGGCAACGCTGAAGATCGGACTGGACATCCTGACCGGAACCGAACATGTCGCCATCGACCGCCTGACCGGACACGGCGGCTTCTTCAAGACACCGGGCGTCGGACAGCGCCTTCTGTCGGCGGCGGTGGGCGCACCCGTTACGGTTCTGGAGACGGCTGGCGAGGGAGGCCCCTACGGCATGGCGCTGCTTGCTGCCTATATGCTTCAAAAAACGGAGGGGGAAAGCCTTGAGGATTATTTGGACAACCGGGTTTTCGCCGATGCCAAATCCGTCAGCCTGACGGCCGACCCTGCGGACATCGAGGGCTTCTCGGCCTTCCTCGAACGCTATCGGAAGGCAATGCCGCTTGAAATGCTCGCTCCGGAGGTGCTGTGATGCTGGAATCTCTCAAACAGACTGTATGTGAAGCAAACCTGCTTCTGCCGAAGTATGACCTCGTTACGTTTACCTGGGGCAATGTTTCGGGCATCGACCGGGAAGCCGGCCTGATCGTCATCAAGCCTTCTGGGGTTCCCTATGAGGGCATGTGCCCGGATGACATGGTTGTCCTCGATCTGGACGGGAAAACCGTGGAAGGGAAGTGGAAGCCCTCCAGCGATACGGCCACGCACCTTGCCCTGTACAAAGCCTTTCCAGAGTGCGGCGGCATCGTCCATACCCATTCGCGCTGGGCGACTACCTTTGCACAGGCCGGCCGCCCGATCATCGCCATGGGCACGACCCAGGCTGATTATTTCTACGGCGAGATTCCCTGCACGCGTCCGATGACGGACAAAGAGATCCGGGGAGAGTACGAACTGGAAACCGGAAACGTGATTGTCGAGACCTTCCGCGACCGTGATCCCGCTGCCGTTCCCGGCGTGCTGGTGTTCAGCCACGGCCCCTTTGCCTGGGGCACCGATCCCATGAATGCGGTGCACAATGCCGTTGTCATGGAGGAGGTCGCCTTCATGGACTGGCATGCCGCTGTGCTGAATCCCGCCGTCGGACCGATGCAGCAGACCCTGCTGGATAAGCATTACCTGCGCAAACACGGGAAAAACGCCTACTACGGGCAGGGCTGAAGAACGTCCTGATCCGGGATAAACAAAAAACAACCGCCCGCGGGCGGTTGTTTTTTGCTGAATAGACGATCAGTCGGTCACGTAGGGCAGAAGCGCGACCTGTCTGGCACGCTTGATGGCCTCGGTGAGCTGACGCTGATGCATGGCGCAGGTGCCGGTGGTACGGCGGGGAAGAATCTTGCTGCGCTCGGAAAGGAAACGGCGAAGCTTCGCGGTGTCCTTGTAATCAATGAATGTGGCCTTGTCCACGCAGAACTGGCAAACCTTTCTGCGGCGGCGGGTTTTCGGATTGGCACTCTTATCGAAAGGCACTGTAGTCGAACCTCCTTTATATTTTTGTCAAATCAGAACGGCAGCTCGCCGTCGTCTTCCAGTTCCTCAAACGGGCTGGGAGTGACCGGCGGAACAGGCGCGCTCTGGCGGGGCGAATCGCTGCCCCGGCTGTAACTGGACTGACCGGTGTAGCTGGACTGGCTGTAACCTGCGTTATCGCTGTCACGCTTGCTGTCACCGAAATAGACATTGTCAACCTGAATCTCCCAGGCTGTGCGGTTGTTGCCTTCGCGGTCCTGATACTTGCGGGACTGCATACGGCCGGAAACAACGATCATACGTCCCTTCTGGAAATACTTGCTGACAAATTCGCCGGTCTGACGCCATGCAGCGCAGTCAAAAAAATCGGTTTGACGTTCTGCACCGTCGCGTCCTCCAAAGTCTCTGTCTACAGCGACTGTAAAAGACGCAACATTGACACCGGACTGGGTCGTGCGAAGCTCGGGGTCACGGGTCAGACGGCCCATGACAACAATGTGGTTTAACACTGCTGACCTCCTTACTCTGCACGCAGGGTGATGAGGCGGCGAAGAATCCCGTCGGTAATGCCAAGAATACGGTCAAGCTCGGCAGGGAAATCCGGGCCGCTTGTGAACTTCATGAGAACGTAATAGCCTTCCGAGATGTAGTTGATTTCATAAGCCAGCTTGCGCTTTCCCATTTCCTCCAGCTCATCCAGCGTACCGTTCGCTTCCACAAGCGCTTTGAACTTCTCAACAACCGCCGCGGTCTCTTCCTCGGTGAGGTTCGGGTTGATGACGTACATCACTTCGTACTTTTCGCTTGCTTTTGCCATGGTTGCACCTCCTTATGGTCTTTTGGCCCCCGCAGCAGGCGGGAGCAAGGAATCTGCCTGAATGCACAGGCCATATCATTATAGCGATTTTCAAAAGAAAGTCAAGAAAAATCTTTTTTTATTTACTTTTCCAGCATATGGACGTTCATGTGGTTATAGCTCATCTCAACGCCCTTTTCGGCAAAGCTGTCGCGGACGTTCTCGTTCAGGTCAAAATACACATTCCAGTAATCGGTACTTTTGCACCAGACACGGACGACATAGTCGATAACGCTGTCCTTATAGGCGCTCAGGCGGACAAAGGGTTCAGGATCGGGCAGAATTCGGCTGTCCCGGGCGATGGCATCCCGGATGGCGGCCTTGACATCCTCCGTCGAGGCATCGTAGGACGCGCTGAAGGTCATGTCCACACGGCGCAGCGGTTCCGAACTGTAGTTATTGATGGTAGAGCCGGTGATGTCGCTGTTGGGGATGCTGATGGCGATGTTGTCCAACGTGCTGATCATGGTATAGAACAGACCGACGGTTTTGACCACGCCGGCTTTTCCGGCCACCTCGACATAGTCGCCTGCGTGGAACGGCTGAGCTACCAGCAGAGTAAGACCGGAGAAGAGATTGGAGAGGATGTTCTGCACGGAAAGGGAGAGGGCAAGACCGACAACGCTGATCATAGCCACCATGGATGAGGTCGGGATGCCGAGCTTTCCAGCAACAATGATCACAATCAGAATCCAGAGCAGAATCCGAATGGCCGAACGGATAAAGCCGACCAGCGTGCCGTCCAGTTTGGTGGCCTTTGCCAGCACTTTATCGACCAGCCTCATCAGAATCTTTAGTCCGAGCAGACAGACCAGCAGAGTAAGAAGCGCACTGAGGATCGTGGAAAGCGCCATTGAGCCGATGGTGATAGAATCGAGTTTATCCATAGAACACCTCCAGAATAGTGAATCATGATTATCATGGGACCCTCAGCTGAGAGACCCGAGATAGCTTTCGAGAATCAGCCCCGCAGCAACGGCGTCGACGGTTTTCCGATGCTTTTTCTCGCGTTTGCCGTTGGCGTGCAGAATCTGATGCGCTTCAATGGTGCTTCGGCGTTCATCCCAGAGAATCACCGGCAGGCTCGACCGGCTGAGCAGCAGATCCCGGAAAGCCCGGCTTTTTTTCGCCCGTTCGCCCTCGGACCCGTCCATGTTTTTCGGAAGGCCGAGGACAAGACGCTCGACACCCCTCTGTTCGGCCTCGAGACAGACCGTCTCCGCGAGCCGTTCTTTGTCCCATTCCTTTACCGTCCACGCTTCTCCGCAGAGCATGCCCAGCGGATCGGATACGGCAAGGCCAGTTCTCTCGTCGCCGAGATCAATTGCCATGATGCGCATCGCCGATTCTCCACATTTATAATAAATATATTGCTTTTCTGTATTATAGCGCCCCTGAGCGGAATTTGTAAAGACTTTCTGCGGTACGGCTGAGAGTGGATTACCCCTTGCACTTCCGAAGAGAAACGATTATAATATATAAAGTTTTTTATTTTTTGAAAAGAGGCGTTATTTACTTCATGGCAAAAAAACAGTTTAAGGCGGAATCCAAGCGCCTGCTGGACCTGATGATCAACTCGATCTACACCAATAAGGAAATCTTTCTGCGCGAGATCATCTCGAACGCGTCGGATGCGATCGACAAGCTCTGTTATCTGTCCCTGACGGATGACAGCGTCGGCCTCAGCCGCAGTGATTTCGCCATTGATATCCTGCTGGACAAAAATGCCCGCACGATTACGGTTCGCGACAACGGCATCGGCATGAGCATGGCGGAGGCTGAGCAGAACCTCGGCGTTATAGCCAAAAGCGGGTCTTATCAGTTCAAGGGCGAGATGGACGGCGAGAAGGCCGAGAGTGAAGATCTTTCGATCATCGGTCAGTTCGGCGTCGGCTTTTACTCGGCCTTCATGGTCTCGGACGAGGTGACCGTCATCTCCAGAAAGTTCGGCGAGAGCGAAGGCGTCCGCTGGAACAGCAAGGGGGCGGACGGCTACACGGTTACGGCCTGCGAGAAGGAAAGCGTCGGCACGGATGTGATCATGCACATCAAGGAAGACACCGAGGACGAGATCTACGGCTCCTACCTGGAGGTTTGGAAGATCAAGGCCCTGGTGAAAAAATATTCCGATTACGTCCGCTGGCCCATCCGCATGGACATCGAGCACCAGGAGCGCTTTGAGACCGGCGAGAAGAACGACGATGGTTCGCCGAAGTATGAGTACCGCATGGTCACGGAAAACGAAACCGTCAACAGCATGATCCCCATCTGGCAGCGCAGCAAGAGCGAGGTGACGGATGAGGACTGCATCGCCTGGTACAAGGAAAAGAACCGCGACCGCAAGGACCCTGTCGCGCTGGTGCGCGTGAATGCTGAGGGCGCGGTCAGCTACAAGGCCATGCTCTTCGTCCCCGGTGAGCAGAACGAGAATGTTTTCACCGGCGACAACAAGGGTGCGATTACGCTCTATTCCAACGGCGTTATGATCATGGAGAAATGTGACAAGCTGGTGCACGAGTACTTCGGCTTTGTCAAAGGCGTGGTGGATTCACCCGACCTGTCGCTGAATATCTCGCGTGAGCTGCTTCAGCATGACCGTCAGCTGCGCATCATCGGTCAGAACCTGGAAAAGCGTATCAAGAGCGAACTGGAAAAGCTGCTGCGGGACGACCGGCCAAAGTATCAGGAGTTCTTCAAGAATTTCGGCGTGGACATCAAGTGCGGCATCTGTGACGAGTACGGCCGCTGGAAGGACTTTTTGAAGGATCTGCTGATTTTCTGGACCGGGGAAGACAGCCAGGTCACTCTCAAGGAGTATGTCGACGCAATGCCCGAAAGCCAGAAGGCCATCTACTATGCCAGCGCTGACACGCTCAAGCGTGCCATCAGTCTGCCGCAGTGCGAGGAGGTCCGCAAGCGCGGCTTCTCCCTCATTTATCTGACGAGCCCGCTGGACGAGATGGTGCTGTCTGCCCTGGGGGACCAGGATGGCAAGCGCTTCTGCAATGTGGTAACGGATGACCTGGGCTTTGACACGGACGAGGAGAAGAAGGCGGCGGAGGAGCGGGACATCGAGAACCGCGAACTGCTGGACTTCGTGAAGGAGTCTGTCGGCGAAGGCCTTTCCAAAGTGAAGCTTTCGAACAAGCTGGCTTCCCGTCCCTGCGCCCTGACGACCGAGGGCGGTGTCACGCTGGAGATGGAACGCTATTTCCGCTATGGGCCCAGCGAGGAGATGCGCACGGTCCGCGCCACGCGCGTACTCGAACTGAATCCGGAGCATCCTGCCTTTTCCGCGCTGCAGTCGGCATTCACCGATAATCGGGACAAGGCCGCGCATCTTGCACAGGTACTCTATGCCCTGGCTGAGCTTTCCGCCGGTGTCGAGGTGGAGGACCCTGCCGCCTTCACGGATGCGGTGACAGAACTGTTTTAAGAGAGACGGGAGAATGACTGCATGAAACCCAGGCTGGGTGTGTACATCCATATCCCTTTCTGCGCTTCGAAGTGCGGCTACTGCGACTTCTATTCCCTGGCGGGCTGCGACAAACAGATGCCCGTCTACCACAAGGCGCTGATCGACCACATCCTTGAGGCTTCGCCCGGCATTCGCAACTACGAGGTGGACAGCGTCTATTTCGGCGGCGGGACGCCCAGCTACTACGGGGCCGAGCGCCTGCTGGAGCTGTTCGACATCCTGAAGCTCAACGGCAACGTCCGCACGGACGCCGAGGTGACGGTGGAGTGCAACCCGGACAGCATGGACTACAAGGAACTCCTGGCCCTGCGCGAGGAGGGAGTGAACCGGCTGTCCGTGGGCATACAGGCGGCGGACGACAGCCTGCTGAAGCTGCTCTCGCGCCGCCACAGCTGGGCGCAGGCCCAGGCGGCATACCACGACGCACGGCGCGCCGGCTTCGACAACATCAGCGTGGACCTCATGTACGGCCTGCCGACCCAGACCGCGCGGGACTGGGCCGACACCCTGGCACGCGTGTGTGAGCTGCATCCAGAGCACATCTCCTGCTACGCGCTGAAGCTGGAAGAGGGGACACCCATGTATGAGGAGTATTTGAACTCCCCGGTACTGCCGGACGACGACGCCCAGGCGGATATGTACTCCTACGCTGCCCAGATGCTCGAGCGCTACGGCTACCGCCAGTACGAGGTCTCCAACTTCGCCGCCCCCGGCTTCGAGAGCCGGCACAACCTGAAATACTGGCGCCTTGACGACTACATGGGCTTCGGCCCCGGGGCGCATTCCAGCGTCGGCAGCCTGCGCTACAGCTTTGTACGCGACCTGCGGCAGTACACCTACGGTGTCGCCCGCAAGGTCAGCATCATAGACGAATACGAGGAGATCGACCCGCTGGAGCGCTCGGTGGAATACCTCATGCTCTCCATGCGAACCAGTCGAGGCGTGGAGGAGCGGGAATACCGCGTCCGCACCCAGTCGGACTGGCAGCCCATCCTCCGGGTGCTCCGGGCTTTCGAGCAGAAGGGCTGGGCCGTGCGTGAGGAGGACGGCCGCTGGCACTTCACGGTTTCCGGCTACCTCATCTCCAACCGCCTCATCGGCATCCTCCTGGAGGCCCAGGCTTCCTCCCGGCTTGACAACACACCGTGGATGCTGCGGCCGGACCGCCCCCCGGAGGAGCTGAAGCTTCCCAAGGGCGAGACTGAACTCTTCTCCGAGATGGCCGCCAAAGCAGGGCGGTATTGATTGCCATGTCCGAACACAGACGTAAAGGCCCCTCCCGCTTCGGCCGCAGCCTGGCATTGGGGCTTGTGACCGCGGCCATCTTCCTGGGCCTGATTCTGGGCGGCGCCGCCTGGGCAGGATGGACCGTCACCAACAACGGCCTCAGCCTGCCCAAGCTTCGCCTGGACGGCATCCTTCTGGGCTCTATGACCGAGGAAGAGATGACCCGGGCTCTCCGGGACGCGGGCTGGGACCGCCGAACCGAACTGCCCCTGACCGTGCATTTCCCCCTGGGCCTCAGCATGACCCTCAGCCGCCTGGACGCAAACGCCGCCGTCCCCGCCGAGGATGCCGCCCGCGAGCTCATGAAACTGGGCCACGGCACCGACTGGTTCGAGAACCTCTCGAAGTACCTGCGGGCCACCTTCTCCTCCGGCTACGACGTGGTCCTGCGCACCGGCGGTCTGAATGAGAATTATATCCGTGCCAACCTCCGCTCCGTGACCGAGCGCTTCGACGCCCTGACGGGAGATCCCGACCTGCATCTCGACACCGACAGCGCCCGCCTCACCATGACCAAAGGCGGCGGCGCGCTCTCTCTGAACGGGGACAGGATCTTCGCCTTCGTCTCCGACGCCCTGCGCGGCGATGCCGAAGAGGTCAGCTGGACCGAGATGGACGGGGACGTGCGTCTGCCCGACTTTAACAGGGTCGCCGCCGACCTCTGCGTCGAAGCCCGGGACGCCGCCTTCGCGGAGGACTTCTCCGTCATCCCCGAGGTCGTGGGCTGCGACTTCGACATCGCGGAGGCCGAGAAGGCCTGGCGCGAGGCCCTGCCCGGCACCGAGGTGGTCATCCCCCTGCGCCTGACGCGCCCCGCCGTCACTGCCGCCGACCTCGAAAGCCTTCTGTACCGGGACCGCCTCTGCTTCATGACCACCTATTACCGGGACAGCACCGACAACCGCAAAAACAACATCCGTCTGGCCGCCTCGAAGCTGGACGGCATCACCCTTCTCCCGGGACAGGTTTTCTCCTACAACGAGGCTATCGGCCAGCGCACCGAGGAGGCCGGCTTCCTGCTGGCGGGGGCCTATGCCGACGGCGAGATGGTGGAAGAGATCGGGGGCGGCATCTGCCAGGTCTCCTCCACGCTCTACTGCGCCGCCATGTATGCCCAGATGACCACGGTCTCCCGCACCAGCCACTACTTCGCGGTGGGCTACCTGTCCATGGGCTACGACGCCACCGTCAGCTGGAAGCAGCCGGACTACCGCTTCCGCAACGACCGGGACTACCCCGTGAAGATCGTCGCCTTCTGCGGCGAGGAGGACGACAGCGTGACCATCGAGTTCTGGGGCACGAACACCGACGGCACCCACGTCAGCCCCTACACCACCTCCACCGAGGTCTATGACGAGGAGTACCCCACGGTCCTCATCGGCTACAGCGTCACCGTCATCCGCCAGATCGTGGATGCCAATGACAATATCATCAACAAGATCCAGGAGCCCACGGGCCTCTACCACCTCCACGACCAGGACATCCAGTGGCCGCCCGAGAAGCTCCTCCGCGACTCCCAGTCCACCCAGATCCTCACCTTCTACCCCGCCGCCTGAGCCCCGCCTCTCCGCCCTTTGAACTTTCAACTCTGAAAGGAGTAACAATATGTCCAAACCCACCTTCTACATCACCACCCCCATCTACTACCCCTCCGACAAGCTCCACATCGGCCACACCTACTGCACCGTCGCTGCCGACACCATCGCCCGCTACAAGCGCCTCACCGGCTATGACGTCATGTTCCTCACCGGCACCGACGAGCACGGCCAGAAGATCGAGGAAAAGGCCAAGGCCGCCGGCGTCACCCCCCAGCAGTTCGTCGACCGCATCGTCGCCGGCCCCGGCGGCATCCTCGACCTGTGGAAGCTCATGAACATCTCCAACGACCGCTTCATCCGCACAACCGACGACTACCACGTCGCCGCCATCCAGCGCATCTTCAAGAAAATGTACGACAACGGCGATATCTACAAGGGCGCCTACAAGGGCAAGTACTGCACCCCCTGCGAAAGCTTCTGGACCGAGTCCCAGCTCGTCGACGGCAAGTGTCCCGACTGCGGCCGCCCCGTCCACGACGCCGAGGAGGAGGCCTACTTCTTCCGCCTCTCCAAGTACGCCAAACCCGTGCAGGAGCTGCTGGAAACCGGCACCTTCCTCGAGCCCGCCTCCCGCGTCAACGAGATGATCAACAACTTCATCAAACCCGGCCTCGAGGACCTCTGCGTCTCCCGCACCAGCTTCTCCTGGGGCATCCCCGTCACCTTCGACCCGGGCCACGTGGTCTACGTCTGGGTGGACGCCCTCTTCAACTACGCCACAGCCATGGGCTATATGAACGACCGCTATCATGATTTCGACAAATACTGGCCCCCCGTCAACATCGTCGGCAAGGAGATCGTCCGCTTCCACTCCATCATCTGGCCCGCCATGCTCATGAGCGTGGGCGAGCCGGTCCCCGCCAAGGTCTACGGCCACGGCTGGCTCATCATCGACGGCGGCAAGATGTCCAAGTCCAAGGGCAACGTGGTCGACCCCTACCTCCTGGCCGAGAAGTTCGGCGTGGACGCCCTGCGCTTCTTCCTGCTGCGCACCTTCCCCTTCGGCACCGACGGCAACTTCACCAACGAGCTGCTGATTAACACCATTAATGCCGACCTTGCCAACTCCCTCGGAAACCTGGTCTCCCGCACCGTCGCCATGGTGGGGAAGTACTTTGACGGGACCCTGCCCACCGAGCGCGCCGCCGACCCGCTGGATGACTCCCTCCTCGCCCTCCTGCGCGTAACCCCCGCCCGCTACGCCGCCCAGATGGACGCCTTCCAGCTCCACCTCGGCCTCGAGGAGGTCTTCCGCCTCATCTCCCGCGCGAATAAGTATATTGACGAGACCATGCCCTGGGTCCTGGCAAAGGACGAGGCGAACAGACCCCGCCTCGCGACCGTCCTCTACAACCTGCTGGAGGCCCTGCGCGTCTCCCTCATCCTCCTCACGCCCTTCATCCCCGACAGCTGCGCCAAGGCCTTCGCCCAGATCGGGGCGGACGAGAGCGCCCGGAGCTGGGAGTCGGCCTCCGTCTACGGCAGCCTCCCCGCCGACGTGACCGTCACCCGGGGCGAAACCCTCTTCCCGCGCATCGACGCGCAGAAGATGCTCGAGGAGCTCGAGGCCATGAACCGCCCCGCGCCTGCCGTCGACCCGGTCCTCCCGGACGTCAGCATCGACGACTTCGCCCGCTGCGACATGCGCGTCGTCAAGGTCCTCTCCTGCGAGGCCGTCAAGAAATCGCAGAAGCTGCTGAAGTTCAGCCTCGACGACGGCTCCGGCACCCCCCGCCAGATCCTCTCCGGCATTCACGCCTTCTACGAGCCCGAACAGCTCGTCGGCAAGAAGGTCGCCGCCATCCTGAACCTCCCCACGCGCAAGATGATGGGCCTGGATTCCAACGGCATGCTCCTCTCCGCCGTCCGCACTGTGGACGGAAAGGAAGAACTCCACCTCATGATCCTCGACGACGCCGTCCCCGTCGGCTCCCGCCTCTGCTGAAAACGAGACAGATGTCCACCTCTTCAAAAAGGGGTGGACAATTTTTAAGAATTCTTAATGTTTCCAAATTGAAAACATGTGTTATAATAATGAAAGAAGAAGGGAAAATCGCAGCTCCCGGGGATATGAAAAAAGAATTTGAAAAAATTTCTTAATTTTGTAAATTTATACTTGCAATTTGTTTTCTTTTGTAATAAAATTGTAACTACTCAAACAGGAGACATCCGTCTTCGACACTTCTGTTCCTGGAGGTCAGTGAAATGAAGAAGAGTTTTGTGCGTGTTCTGCTCAGCGTCTGTGTAGCTGCGATGCTGCTGGGCTGCGTCGGCATTACTGCCTTTGCCGATAATATCACCTATACGGTGAGATCCGGAGACACGGTCTTCGGCATCTGCCAGAGGCTCGGCATTGATTTTGCAAAAAACGAAGCGTGGATCAAACAAACAAATAATATAACCAATTACAAGGCTCTCAGAGTAGGGCAGGTACTGACGCTTCCCGGCAACGGGACCAAGACGACGACTGCTGCCGCCACCGGGGTCACGAACATCGCCAGCTTTACCCCGATGGGCGTGTCTGCGGTCGGCACTGTTGCCGGTGCCAAGACCGGCGACATCGTCGTGAGCTATCTGATTAACCACAAACTGCTGGCCGGCGAAACGGTTGCCGGGGTCTGCGCGAAGCTCGGTATCGATTTTGATTCCAATGCAGCGACGATCAAGGCTCTTTCCGGGATCACCAGCTGGAACAAAATTCCGGTCGGTAAGGTCATCGTCATCCCCAGCCTGACTGTTCCTACCGGCACAAGCTTCACAGCAATTGTCGGTCACAAGGTCGTTGGCGGCGAGACCGTTGCGGGCATCTGTGCGAGCTACGGTGTCGATTACGGCAAAAATGTCGAGCAGCTGAAAGCTTTGAACAGCACGACAAACCTGAATGTCATTCGGGTCGGACAGTACTTCTACCTGCCGGTTGCCGGCGTGGCACCGACGCCCACCCCCACCCCGTCTCCTACACCGGCACCTGCTCCCATCCAGAGCGATCTGAAGGTCAACAGCTCCGGCCATGGAACCTTCATCCTGACGGTCAACGGTGTTCAGGTTCAGAGCGCCACTTCCGGCCAGACTGTGACGATCGTTCCGAAACCGGCAACCGGATTCCATGTCAGCGCCGTCAGCGTTGTGAGAACCGATAACGGCGAATTCATCCCGGTGACGAACAACACCTTCGTGATGCCTTATGCACCGGTACGGATCACGGTTGACTTTGCAGCAAACTAACAATCAGGGAAACATTCCTGAACTCGTGAGCAATCAGCCCCCGCTGTCTGCTGAAAGACAGCGGGGGTTCATACTTCTCCCTTGTTTTTCGAGGCATGTTATGATATCATAACCAAAAGAAAAACCCTGAGAGGAGGAATGCGTTATGATGATGGGCGGAGACGCTCAGCTGTCTGTTCTCTGGCTGATTGCCATGATCGTACTGCTGATCATCGAGGCTGTGGTTCCCGGGCTGATCTCCATCTGGTTTGCTCTCGGTGCGCTTGCGGCGCTGGTTGCGGCGCTGTTTCACGCTCCGTTCTGGCTGCAGGTGGTATGGTTCCTGGTGGTGTCCATCCTGACGCTGCTGCTGACGAGACCCTTCGTCAAGAAGTATGTGAACAACCGGGTCACCCCGACCAATGCGGATATGGTCATCGGGAAGGAAGCCGTGGTGACCGAAGCGATCGACAATCTGCAGGAGAAGGGGGCTGTGCGCCTGGACGGAAAGATCTGGACGGCACGCATGGCCGACGAGAATGCCGGCGCGGAAGTCGGCGAGACGGTACGTATCCTTCAGATTGAAGGGGTAAAACTGATCACAGAAAGAATAAAAACCTGAGATAAACAAATCAAACAGGAGGAAACGCGATGAATGGTATTGTTATTCTGGTATTGATTCTGCTGCTGGTTCTGATTCTGGTTCGGAATATCCGAATTGTCCAGCAGGCGAAGGCCTATGTGGTCGAGCGTCTCGGCGCCTACAAGACCACATGGAATGTGGGTATCCATTTCAAGGTTCCGTTTATAGAGCGGGTTGCCAAAATTGTCACTCTGAAGGAACAGGTGGCTGATTTTCCGCCCCAGCCGGTTATCACCAAGGATAACGTAACGATGCAGATCGATACGGTCGTCTATTTCCAGATTACCGATCCGAAGCTCTACACCTACGGCATTGAACAGCCGATGGTTGCCATTGAGAATCTTGCCGCGACCACCCTGCGTAACATCATCGGCGATCTTGAGCTGGACCAGTGCCTGACGAGCCGCGACATCATCAACACCCAGATGCGCTCCATCCTGGACGAAGCCACAGATCCCTGGGGGATCAAGGTCAACCGCGTGGAACTGAAGAATATTCTTCCGCCGAAAGAGATTCAGAACGCGATGGAGAAGCAGATGAAGGCCGAGCGTGAACGCCGTGAAGCCATTCTGAAGGCAGAGGGCGAAAAGCGCGCTGCCATCCTGGAAGCAGAAGGCGAGAAGGAGTCCGCCATCCTGCGTGCCGACGCCAAGAAGCAGCAGCAGATTCTGGAAGCCGAAGGACAGGCCGAGGCAATCCTGAAAGTCCAGACTGCGACGGCGGAAGGCATTCGCCTGATCAACGAGGCGACCCCGTCTGAGGCTGTCCTGCGGATCAAAGCCCTGGAGGCATTTGCCAATGCGGCTAACGGAAAGGCTACGAAGATCATCATTCCGAGCGAGATTCAGGGTCTGGCCGGCCTGGCTGCAGGCGTTATTGAAGGCGTGAAAGAGGAAAAGACAGAAGCATGATACAGTCAGCTGAGGCGTTTTTCGTCCAGTATGGGATGATTTCTCCGTCCTTCGATTTTCGGAACTGCGTATCACAGATGCGCAGCGACATGGAACGCGGACTGAAGGGTGAACACAGCTCGTATCCGATGATTCCGACCTATCTGAAAACCTCCGGTCAGGTTCCGGACGGGGAGTATGTCGCCGTGATCGACGCTGGCGGCACCAACTTCCGCAGTGCGCTTGCCCACTTTGAAAGCGGGTTCTGCGTCATTGAGAAGGTAAAAAAAATCGGCATGCCCGGCATCGGGAAGCCGGCAACCTGGGAAGACTTCATTTCCTTTGTTGCGGACGCCGTTGAGCCTTTTATGAAAAAGGCGGATAAAATCGGATTCTGTTTTTCCTATTCCGCCGATATCACCCCGGAGGTAGACGGCCGCGTCAATGAGATTGACAAAGAGGTCGTCATCACCGGCTGTGAAGGCAGACTGGTCGGCAGAAACCTCTGCGCGGAGCTGGAACGCCGGGGATACGCCGGGAAACGGGCGGTCATCATCAACGATACGGCGGCGGTTCAGCTCGGCGGTATGGCAAAGCATCTGAACGATGGTTTCGCCAGCTGCTTTGGCCAGGTCAGCGGGACGGGCACGAATACCTGCGCTGCCGTACCGGGGAAGAAGATCGAAAAAATCAAAAACGCATTCGATATGATCGTCAACTTTGAATGCGGCAGCTACGAAGGCCTCGAACAGGGCCTGTTTGATCGCCAGCTGGATGAGATGAGCCACAACCCGGGGAAGAAGCACCTGGAAAAAATGACAGCAGGCGTCTACCTGGGTGAACTCTGTCATCTGGCGCTTGTACGCGCAGCGGAAGACGGCCTGCTGAGCAGAGAATGCGGTAAAAAGATCCGTGCACTGAAGACACTGAATTCGGCGCAGGCGGATGCTTTTTCCTGCGGCGAGGGGATCAATGCCCTGACAGATAACGCGGATGATGCCGCGTTCATCCAGGAGCTTGCAGGCCTTCTCTTCCGGCGCTCCGCCCTGCTGATGTGCGCCAACCTGACTGCCATGGCGGAATTGACCGATGCCGGGAAGAAAGGCACCACGGCAGTGTTCGCGGAAGGCTCGCTGGTTCAGTACAGCCATCTGTATGCGCCGGAGCTGAAGCGCCTGATGAAGCAGCACCTGCAGGAGGAGCTCGGGCGTGACGTCCGCCTGATCATTGAGGAGGATACCACGCTTCCCGGTGCGGCAGCAGCTGCGCTTTTGAATCTGCACTGAAAAAAACCGCTGGCTCTTCAGCCAGCGGTCTTTTTTTTCGTCTTTTGGGCAGCTTCCTTTTTTGCGAGGCTGTTGGTGTCCAGGCTGTCTCCGAACACGAAGAAGCGGTCATAGAGAAATTCCAGGACAAAGTTCAGCACCATGTTGATCCCCGTAACCAGGTACTCGTTCCATCCAAGCCCTTCAGCCAGCCAGTTGCCGAGCAGCGTGCTGGCCGGGGTGAAGATCAGATAGAAGAGAAAGACCTTTGCCATGGCCACGGGGACATTGTTTGCCGAGCGGAAGGTATAGCGGCGGTTCAGCGTAAAGTTCCAGAGGACCGACAGAACCAGGGCAATCAGATAGCAGGGCCAGTACGGCCAGCCGAGCGTCTCATTCAAAAGCGCAAATGCGGCAATTTCGATGATCCCGGCCGAGACGGAAAAGAACAGAAACTTCAGCGAGCGCCAGAGCTCGGCTTTTTCATTCATGACAAACCAGCTTTCCTGTTTGATAACAGCGCCATTATGCCTTTTTGGGATGAAAAAGTCAAGAGGCCTCAGCCGTGATATGACGGAGAAAAAGACGGTGAAAGACGGCAGACGAGGGCGGGTTTCAGCAAAATAGATAAATCAATTATGAATAAATTGTGAAATGTAGTAATAATGCTTGACACGGTTCACATAATGTGCTATATTACCTCTTGCGATGAGGGGCGTCACCCCTTGATGTGTCGGCATCTTAACCCGAAATTGCGAGGTAAATTGACTTGCAGGCCGCCGGGGCCAAATTCCGGTATGCTGTTCGGGCAGCAACAGTCCTCTAGCAATTCCCACTTTTGTCAGAGGACTGAAAACCGACTTCGCACAGACCGCGATGATCGCGACATCGTGAATCTGATGCAAATGTACAATGGCACCATATTGTACAACTGATATTCCCGCTTCATTCGAAGCGGGTATTTTCTTTGTCTTCCAAAAGGAACAGCCGCCGGTTTCCCGGCGGCTGTGATGATCAGTGGATGGAGAAAAGCTCAGGCTTGAGCTTGAATTTGACACCGGAGACGAGGCCCATGGCGGCAAACATCGTCACCATCGACGAGCCCCCATAGCTGAAAAAGGGGAGCGTAATGCCGATGACGGGGGTAATGCCGATGCACATGCCGATGTTGATAAAGGTCTGGAAGGCAACCGCAGAGCCGACACCGATGCAGATCAGCATATCAAAGGTACGGCCGGCCTTCAGACCGACGCGGACAATGTGCACCATGATGATCAGCAGCAGAACGATGACGATGATGCAGCCGATCATGCCGAACTCTTCCCCCACGCAGGAGAAGATAAAGTCGGTGTGCTTTCCGGTAAAAACGGTGGCTCGGTGCTCCGCATCCACCCCGGTCAGCCTGCCCGAGGCCAGCGTCAGCTTGCTCTGGGTCGTCTGCCAGGTGATGCCCCAGCCGTCCGGGTCGATGGAAGGATCATAGGGCGCGATCAGGCGCTTCTTCTGATAGTCCTTCAGAAAGTAAGTCCAGAGCAGGGGAATGGCCGCGGCAACGGCGGCGCCGCCCAGGGCAAACCAGTACATGCGGACCCCGATGGCAAAAAACATCGAGAGGAAGATCAAAAGGATGATGGCGGCGCTTCCGAGGTCGGAGGAGACAACCACGATCAGACCGAAGATGATGACAAAGTGACCGGCCATCTCCGCGACAGAGACGACAGAGTTGATGTCGCGGTATTCCTTCAGCCAGGTCATCTGCTTGGCAGAGACAATGATGTAGATGACCTTGATGATCTCAGAGGGCTGAACGCCGATGCCGGCAAAGCGAATCCAGCTCTTGTTGCCGGTGCCGCTGTCCTGACCGAAGATGACCAGGGCGACCAGAAGGAGAATGTTGATGACGCAGAGCAGCTTCCACTGCTCGCCCAGCAGGTCGGCATCGATGAAGGTGAGCACAACAAAGGCGGCCAGACCGAGAAACAGGGAAAAGACCTGAACAATAACGCATTTGACCGAGCTGTCGACCCAGCCGGAGGCCTCCATGGCAATCGTGGCGATGCGCACCATATAGATCCCAAACAGAGAACAGATCAGGCACATGACAAGGAGAAAGATATCTGCACGTTCAAAGAACATCTTGGTATAGATTTTCAGTCTCTTCAGATGACATCACCGCCTTTCCCTGTCAGATCGATGCTTTCCCTGAAAGCAAGACATTCTAACATAAGGAACCGGGATTTACAAGTCCCGGTTCCAAGTGTTTACATATCGGAAACAGTGCGCGGAGGGCGTCAGCTCAGGTTGCCGGTGGCGTACATGAGCGCGGTCACAGCCACGACAGGTGCTGTCTCACAGCGGAGAATGCGCTCGCCCATGGAGCAGATGTGAAGACCGGCAATGCGGGCAAGGTCGGCTTCAAAGGCCTCAAAGCCGCCCTCCGGACCGGTGATGACAGCAGCGGTGCGGATGTCCTTCCGTGCCTCCAGCACGCTGCTCAGCGCTTCTCGCTCTCCGGTTTCATACATGAAAAGAGGAAGGTCGGTATGAACGGCCGTGTTCAGCACCTCACCGTAATCCTCGGCCCAGGTCACAGAGGGGATGATGCCGCGCCCGGACTGCTTGGCGGCCTCCTCGCTGATCCGGTTCCAACGCTCCAGCTTTTTATAGGGGTCGCTGGGCCTGGCGACACAGCGGGAGGAGAGAAAGAAAACAATATCATGCGCACCGGCTTCCACGGATTTCTGAATGATGTAGTCCACGCGGTCGCCCTTCGGAAGGCCGCAGAGCACGGTGACCGCGACGGAAGGCTCCCCCTTGCAGGGAACGACCTCAAGAACCTCGAGCTCGGCCTCTTCCTTATCCGAACGGACCAGACGGCATTTATAATCGCTGCCCTCGGTGTCACAGATGACGACATCCTCGCCCGGACGAATGCGCAGAACATGAATATGCTCGGCATCCCGGCCGCGGATGATGGCCGTCGGACTGCCGAAAAGATTCGTGCCCGCCATGAAAAAACGCGCCATGCGGTTCGCCCCCCTTCTTCTGCTTTGGTATTATGGCACATTTTCCATTGCTTTGCAAGTTCCTTTCTTGACGGGAGGCAGGAGCTGGCATATAATAGAAATACAACAAAAACACAAGGAAAACGGAGGCAAGATATCATGCCGACTACCTGGAACCGCACTCCCGAGGACTTCCACAAAATCTATCTGGCCAATACCGATGCCTTTTATCACCGACGTGGCAGTAACTCGCTGGCGCCGGAGCTGGACGACTTTATGACCAAGTGTGCCCTGCAGCTCTGGAGCCGTGCCGGCGGCATCGGAGAACGACATGTCGCGATGGCAAACCAGATCTTTTCCCGCGGCCGTCCGCAGCCGAAATGGCTGCTCTGGAACCTGACAAGCTCGGTCTGCAATGACGAGATGTTCCTGCCGCCGGTCTTTTTCTGGAATCTTGCTGAATCAGACGCTAAGCGGGGGGATTATACGTCCCGGGTCTTCATCCGTATGACGACAAACATCCTGCTGTACCTTGCGGCGGTGGATGACGATGTCACCTATGCCGAGGCGGAGTATATCACCGAGTGCACGGATAAGCTGACGGCGATCTGTGATACAACAGGGGTGCGGAAATCTCAAGATGGTCGAGAAAGCCTAAACCCGCTGGACTATGTGACCAGCGGCGAGCCGAGCTTCATCGAGAAACATACCCAGCAGGCACAGCCTGCCGGCGGAGGCGAGAAGAGCAGCGCCAAGGCGGAGGAGAAAGAGCCCGAGAAGCCGAACTTTGACGAGCTGATGGAAGAGCTGAACTCTCTCGTCGGTCTGGAAACCGTCAAAAAAGAGGTCAAGAACCTGATGAACCTGGTCAAGGTCCGCAAGCTGCGTGAGGAGAATGACCTGCCGGTGCCGCCGATGAGCTTTCATATGGTGTTCCTCGGCAACCCCGGCACGGGCAAGACGACGGTGGCGCGGCTGGTCAGCGGCCTGTATGCGGCCATCGGCGTGCTGAGCAAGGGGCAGCTGATCGAGGTGGACCGTTCGGGCTTGGTGGCCGGCTATGTCGGCCAGACGGCGCTGAAAACGCAGGAGGTCATCCAGTCGGCGCTGGGCGGTGTCCTGTTCATCGATGAGGCCTATTCGCTTTCCTCCGGCGGCGAGAACGATTTCGGCCGCGAAGCGATCGAGACCCTGCTGAAGGCCATGGAGGATCATCGGAAGGACCTGGTGGTCATCGTCGCCGGCTACACCGGACCGATGGAAGGCTTCATCACCTCGAACCCGGGTCTGGAAAGCCGGTTTAACCGCTATTTCTACTTCCCGGACTATAACGGCGAACAGCTGATGGAGATCTTCCGGATCCAGTGCAGAAAGAACAGCTACACGCTGACGCCGGAAGCGGATGCGGAAGCCCTGAAAATGTTTACCCAGCTGTATGAAGAGCGGGATGAGAACTTCGGAAACGGCCGCGATGTCCGCAACTGCTTTGAAGACATGATCGTGCGCCAGTCCAACCGCGTGGCCGCCATGGAGAACCCGAGTAAGGAGGACCTGGTGACGGTGCAGCCGCAGGATCTCCGGGATGAAGAGGAGACGGAAGAGACGGACAAACCGGCAGAGCCGCAGGAACCCGAAAAGAAAGCGGAACCGGAGAAAGCGCAGGAGCCGAAGAAGACAAGAAAAACGAAAAAGGCGGAAGACTGAAAGAAGAATACAGGATCCCGGCGCATGCAGGCACGGAGGCGCTCTGCATGCGCTCTTGTATTTCCGGGCCGATTGTGATACAATATCCTGTAATTTTGCGGAAGGGAAGGTGACAGCATGTCGATCGCCAATGCCATCACGGCCGGTATTATCTATGCCCTGACCGAGATGCTGGCACTGTCCGGCAGCGGGCATCTTGCCGTGGTGAACAAACTGTTTGACCTGCACCTGACCCAGATGCATCTGATGCTGAAGGCCATCTGCGAGTTTGCCGCGATGACAGCCATCATTCTTGCCTACCGAAAGGACCTCGCGGCCATGATCCGCGATACGGCCATGCTGACCGGCTTCAGCAGAAAACCGGCGTCGAAAGACGACCGCTTCCCTGAAGCAAGGCTGTTGTTCATGCTGGCGATGGCAACGATCCCGCTGCTGTTTATGGTTCCGTTTCGGAAAATGTACTTCTCACTCTGGACCAGCACGACCTTTGTCGGCGCCATGTTCCTCCTCAACGGGGCGGTCCTGTTTGTGGCCGAGAGAATGATCCCCGGGAAGAAAGGCCTCGGAAGAATGCAGATCACCGATGCCCTGCTCATCGGCATCTGTCAGGCGGTAGCCGTCATTCCGGGGCTAAGCAGACTGGCCCTGACGGTGACCTGCGCGGAGGCAGAGAACTTTCAGAAAAGCTATGCCATTCGCTTCGGCATGCTGCTGGCGATCCCGGCCCTGTTCGGTTCGGCGGTGCTGAGCCTGGCGGATGCCGCCGTAGCGGGCATCGACACGGCTTTTCTGGCGGCCTACTTTGCCGGAGGAGCGGCTGCACTGGGGACGGGCTTTTTCAGCGTTTATCTCTTTCGCCGTCTGGTGCGCAGACGCGGCTACAGAGGCCTGGCTTACTACAGCCTGGTGATCGGCGTACTGTCGATCATCCTGACGCTGATCTTCTGACCCGAACAGCAGGAAAGAAAAGCACCCGCAGCATTCTGCATATCCTTTTCATTTTTATAAACCATAGTAAGGAAGCAATTCATGGCAAGAAAAGCAACAAGCAAAAAAACAAACAGCAGAAAGAAAACAGACAAGACTGCGCCGCCCCCGCCGCCGAAGAGAAAGAGCGGGCCGATGACCGAGATGAACGACAAACCGGCTGCCTACGGCACCAATATTCTCGGCGGGATCATCTTTCTCGTGCTGGCGATCTGCTCGGTGATCAGCTACTTTAATACTGAGGGCAGCTTTGTGGCCTATTTTTCGGATCTCGTCCGCGGGCTGCTGGGCTGGGGCTTTTACCTGGCTGCGCCGGCCTTTGCGATCAGCGCCTACCTTCTGTTCACCTGCGGTACCAAGCCTGTCGGCAGCCGGGTCTTCGCGACGGTCATGCTCCCGGTGCTGCTTTCGGCGCTTTCCGAACTGCTGCTGGATACCGGCATCCGACCGGGCGCCGACATCTGGGAAGCCATCAACGACCTGTTTGAACTGGGAAAGGTGATGAAATCGGGCGGCGTCATCGGCGGCCTGATCACCTTTGGCCTGAACAAGGCGCTCAGCATCTACGGAACGCTGCCGATTCTCGGCCTGAGCTTTATCTACTGCTTCATCGTCTGCTTCTGGGGCAGCCTGCGCAACCTGGTCGCAAAGATCACCGAGCCGCGCAGCAGCTATGTTAAGATGCAGCCGGGCTGTCCCGCCGAACGCGCCGTCACAGCGGACGCCAGTGCCGGCGGCGGGAAAAAGCCGCCTGTCAAGGTGATCCAGACGAAACCCGACCTCATCGACATCCCGCTGGGCGATGAGGAGGAGAAACTGCCCATCGGGCAGAGAGTAAAGAAAGCGACATACGGACAGGGATCGGATGCTGTCATTCGGACGCCGCCGAAAATCATCACCGGCTTTGATGACAGCGAGGAGAGTATAAAACCGCCCTTTACCACCAAGGGGGAGAAGGGAACGAAGACCTCTGCGGCGCCGGTCAAGCCCGAAACGCCGATCCGGCCCGTACAGCCGGAGCAGCCTGCCCGCCCGCCGAAGCCGCCGGTGAAACCCGTGAAGGAGAAGGCGGAGGACAAGACCGACCTGCAGAAAGAGCGGGAGAAGATCGAGCGCGAGATCGCCCGGAGCCGGGGAGGCGACGGCGATTACGAATTCCCGCCGATGTCGCTGCTGCGGGCAAGCACTGCGGGTCCCGCGGATGCCACAGACGAAATCGCCATCAACCGCACGCGCCTGGAGGAGGCCATCCAGAGCTTCGGCATCAGTGCTTCCGTGGTCGGCGTGATTCGCGGACCTACCGTCACACGCTATGACATCGAACTGGACCGCGGCGTCAAGCTGTCCAGAATCACGAACCTCTCGGGCGATCTGGCCCTGTCCCTTGGTGTGGTCAATGTCCGCATCGCGCCGATCCCCGACAGAATCTCCACCGTCGGCATCGAAGTGCCGAACAAGACCGTCAGCACGGTTTTCCTGCGGGATATTTTGGAATCCAGCAATTTCTACGGCGCCAAATCCAAGCTGAGCTTTGCGCTTGGCAAGGACATCGGCGGCAACTGCATCGTAGGCAACATCTCCAAACTGCCGCATCTGCTGATCGCCGGTACCACGGGATCGGGCAAATCGGTGTGCATGAACTCACTGATCCTCAGCCTTCTGTATAAGGCGAGACCGGACGAAGTGAAGCTGATCATGATCGACCCGAAGATGGTCGAGCTCGGCATCTACAACGGCATCCCCCATCTGTATGTGCCGGTGGTCACGGACCCGAAGAAGGCGGCCGGTGCGCTGCAGTGGTCGGTGGTCGAAATGCTGAAACGCTACCGCGCTTTCTCGGAGCTCGGCGTACGCGACCTGAATGCCTATAACGAGATCCAGAAAAAGCAGAAGCTGGAAACCCTGCCCCGCGTCGTCATCGTGATCGATGAGCTGGCCGACCTGATGCTGGTGGCGTCCAAGGACGTGGAAGAGAGCATCTGCCGCGTGGCCCAGATGGGCCGTGCAGCGGGCATGCACCTCGTCATCGCTACGCAGCGGCCTTCCGCGGACGTCATCACCGGCCTGATGAAGGCCAATATCCCGTCCCGTATCGCCTTTGCGGTCTCGTCTGCACTGGAAAGCCGCATCATTCTCGACCAGGGCGGCGCCGAAAAGCTGATCGGTTTCGGCGATATGCTGTACGCGCCCCTCGGCTCCGGCAAACCGACCCGTATTCAGGGCTCGTATGTCTCGGACGAAGAGCGCGAGGACGTGATCAACTTCATCAAGGATCACAACCAGCTTGAAAGCGAGACAAACAGCGAGATCATGCAGGCCATGGAGAATGCGGCGAATAAGAAAGACGGCAAGGGCAGCAGCTCAGACGACCGGGACAGCGGCTCCGACGGGCCCGGCGGCGATTACGACGAGATGCTGCCGCAGGCGGTCGAGGTCGTGCTCGAGATGGGCTCGTGCTCGGTGTCCATGCTGCAGCGCCGCATCAAGCTGGGCTACTCCCGTGCTGCCCGTATCGTGGACCAGATGGAAGAGCTTGGGGTCGTCGGCCCCTATGAGGGGGCAAAACCGCGCAGTGTTGTCATCGATAAGAACGGCTGGCTTGAGCTGCAGCGAAAGCTCGGCTTTATCAGCGAGGGAGACTTCCCGGCAGCGGAAGCAGGGGCAGACGATTATTCGGACATCCTGACAGAGGAAGCGGCCGATGAACCATGAGGCCATGACGGCGAAGGAGGCCGACCGCCTGAGCATGCTGGCGCTGGCCCATGTCGGCGACGCCGTTTACGAGCTGCTGGTCCGCACGATGCTGACAAAGCGGGGACCGGCCCAGGTGCAGGACCTGCACCGCAGCACCGTGACATTTGTAAGGGCTGAGGCGCAGGCAAAGGCGGCGGAAAAAGTCATGCCGCTGCTTTCAGAAGAAGAGGCGGCCGTGTACCGGCGGGGCAGAAACTGCCGCGTACACGGCATCCCGCCCCACGCAAACCCCGGGGAATACCATGCCGCAACCGGGCTGGAGGCCCTGTTTGGGTGGCTGTATCTGCAGGGAAAGGAAGAGCGCGTACACGAGCTGTTCCGGAGCATCACGGAGGACTGAATTCCCGATGGCATTGGATGCTGTGACGATCGGACGGCTGGCAGAGGAACTGAACGATCGGCTCAAAGACGGAAAAATCGAAAAGATCCGGCAGCCGGAAAAGGACCTGCTGCTGTTTGGCGTACGCCGGTACGGAGAGACAGAAAAGCTGCTGCTGCGCGCGGGCGGGCCGAATGCGCGCATGCATCTGACGGATCGAAGCTATGAGAACCCGGCGAATGCCCCGATGTTCTGCATGCTTCTGCGGAAATACCTGAAGGGCGCCCGCATTCTGGACATCCGTCAGGTAAACGGGGACCGCATCCTCGTGATGACCCTGGAGGGCAGGACGGAGCTCGGCGATGAGCTGCAGCTGCAGCTGGTGACCGAGCTGATGGGAAGAGCCGCCAATCTGATTCTGGTCGGCGAGGACGGACGGATCCTCGATTGCCTGCGCCGGATAGCACCCGGCGAATACGGAAAGCGCGCACTGCTTCCCGGCCTGCGTTATGAGCTGCCGGAGAAGCCGGTGACGGAACACGGACACGCTGCGGAAGCAGCGCCTGCCCCGGGCGAGAGCATCAGCGCCCTTCTGGACGCACGCTATGGCAGCCAGGAACAGCGCGAGCTGCAGCGCCGTCGGGCGCAGGAGCTCACCAAAACCGTACGTCGGATGCGGGACCGTCAGCAGAGAAAGCTGGCTGCGCAGACGGATGAACTGCGGCGCACGGAAAATATGGAGCAGATCCGACAGGAGGCAGAGCTTCTGAAAGCAAACCTCTACCGTGTGCACAGGGGAGACCGGACGCTTGTGTGTGAAAACTACTATGAGCCCGACAGCCCTGAAACCGTACTGGAACTGGACCCGCTGAAGAGCCCGCAGCAGAATCTGGAAAACCGCTACAAGCGCTACCGAAAGGCAAAGGGCGCAAAGGAGCATCTCGGCAGCCTGATCGCCGAGGGCGAAAAGCTGCTGGACTATCTCAACAGCGTGCTGGACGAACTGGACCGCGCAGAATCGGAACGCGACCTTGCAGAGATCCGCGGAGAACTGGAAGGCGTCGGCCTGCTGAAGAAAGACAGAAGGGACCGGAAGAAGGAAAAGGGGAAACCGCAGCACGGAGGCGAGTGCCTGCGTTTTGAAAGCCCGGACGGCTTCGAGATCCTGGTCGGCAGAAACAACGCGGTGAACGATGAGCTGACGACGAAAATCGCACGGCGGACGGACTACTGGCTGCATGTCAAAAACCTGCACGGGAGCCACGTCATCCTGCGCTGTGAAGGACGCGAACCCACGGAGGAGGCACTGAAAGCGGCGGCGGAGCTGGCCGTGCGCTATTCCCAGGCGCGAAACGGCGGAAAGTGCGCGGTAGACTATACCATGGTGCGCAATGTGAAGAAAGCCTCCGGCGCGCTGCCCGGCAGGGTCACCTATCAGAACTACCGGACCATCATCGCGGAAGGGAATGCCTCTGCAGAATAGAGCGCTTTGTCTGCTCCCCGGAAGTCTGTGTCGTGCGCGGCAAGGGAAGGTGGTGCCCCTCATGAAGGTACTGCAGCCGCTTAGAATCCTTTGGGCTGTCTAAAACTCACGTGCGCGGCGCGCAAACCTGAAGGCGAGGGATCAGCTATACTCCCGCGCAGCGGCAGAAAGCTGAAGTCGGGAGAAAGACCCGGATGATCAAGGAGGGTGAGGCTTGAAGCTCAGTATTATCGTTCCTGTCTACAATACCGAGGCCTATGTTGCCAAATGCTTGGACTCGCTGATCGAGCCGGATCTCGGCGGCTACGAGATCATCGCCGTCAACGACGGCTCTACCGATTCATCCGGTCAAGTGGTCAGAAGATATGAAGAGAGATACCCGGATCTTGTCAAAGTGGTGGACACGCCGAACGGAGGCCTCAGCCATGCACGGAACGTGGGGATAGAAGCTTCCGAAGCGGATTATCTGCTGTTTATAGACAGCGATGATTATGTCAGCGACCGCGCCGTCTGTGAGATCCTGCAGGTCTTGGAGCAGGATATGGACATTGCGGTCTTCGACTTCGTCCATGTGAATGAAAGCGGAGAGGTGACAGCTGCCTTTGACGGTTCCGGGAGGACGGAAGCCTTTACGCTGGAGGAGTATCCGGAGTTTCTGTTCTGCCCGCACAACGCAGTCAACAAGATCTGGAAGCGCAGTCTGTTCACCGAACACGGCATCCGCTTTGCGGAAGGCCTGTGGTATGAGGATCTGGCAACGAGCCCGAAGCTTTACCCGCTGGCGCAGAGGATCCTGCCCGTTCATCAGGCCTGGTACCGCTATCTGCAGAGACAGGGCTCCATCACCAACAACCGGAGCACCGCAAGAAACGACGAGATGATCACGGTGGCGAAGCTGGTGATCGACTGGTACCGCGAAACCGGGCGGTATGAGCGCTATCGCGAACAGCTCTGCTACAAGTTCTTTTACGAGGAGTATCTGGCCGCCGTATGCCGGGCCAACCTCATTGACCCGAAAAGCCCGGTGCAGGCTGCGCTGCGGGATGATTTCATCCGCAATTTCCCCGATTACCGCGAGAACCCCTATGTCCGGAAGGCGCCGAAGAAATATCAGCTTCTGGATCGCCTGATCCGGACCGGAAACTGGAAGACGGTTCATGCCATCATGAGCCTGAACAAAACCGTGAAAGGCCGCTGAAACTATGAGCAGAAAAGAGAAAAAAGCCGCAGAAAAGGCAGAGGAAGCAGTCGAACAGCAGGAGAGCATGCGCGTTGACCTCTATGAGTGGATCCAGTCGCTGATGACGGCGCTGGTCATCTGCATGGCCATCTTCATCTTCATCATCCGCGTCATCGATGTCAGCGGGTCCTCGATGTTCCCGACGCTGCATGACGGAGACAAGATGCTGGTGTCCAATCTGTTTTATACGCCGCACGCGGGCGATGTCGTCGTCTTCAAAACGGACAGGTATGACCCGGAACGCGCGCTGGTCAAGCGGGTGATCGCCACCGAAGGGCAGGAGATCAGCATCGACTTTGACCGCGGCATCGTGTATATCGACGGGCTGCCGGTGGAGGAGGACTATATCGCCGAGCTGACCAAGACCAAGCTCGACTTTATCGGGCCCCAGACCGTTCCGGAAGGCTGCATGTTCGTGATGGGTGACAACCGGAATGCCTCGACGGACAGCCGCAAGAAGGAGATCGGCATGGTGGACCAGAGGATGCTGCTGGGGAGAGCCTATTACGTCATCTTCCCGCTCAGCGATACGGGCTGGATCCGATGAACACAAACGCATCGCCCATCCAATGGTATCCCGGCCATATGGCCAAGGCCCGGCGGATGATGCAGGAGAACCTCGGCATGGTGGATGTCCTGTGCGAGATTCTGGATGCCCGCATTCCGCATGCCAGCCGCAACCCGGACATTGACGTTCTCGCTGCGGGAAAGCCGCGCGTGATCGTCCTTGGGAGGGCGGACCTTGCCGAACCGAAGCGCACCGACGAATGGAAGCAGTGGTACGAGGGGCAGGGCTATGCGGTTCTGGCCTGCGACTCACGCAGCCGACGCGGGATCGCCGGCTTTTCGCCGATGGTGAGAGAGCTGCTGGAAGAGAAGATCAGCGAGTGGAACCGGAAGGGGCAGAGCGGGCGAAAGATCCGTTTGATGGCTGTCGGCATTCCGAATGTCGGCAAATCGACCTTCATCAACAGCCTTGCGGGACGGAAAGCCGCCATCGCCGGGGACAGGCCCGGCGTGACGCGGGGAAAGCAGTGGATCAGCGTAGATAACGGGATGGAGCTGCTGGATACCCCGGGCATTCTTTGGCCGAAGTTTGAAGACCCGGAGGTCGGCGAGCTGCTGGCTGTGACGAATGCCATCAAGGCGGAAATCCTTGACCGCGAGGCGCTGGCCTCAACCCTGATGCAGCGCCTGTGCCGGCTGTATCCGGAGGCCGTGGTCTCGCGGTATAAGATCGAGGCGGATCCGGATAAGCCCGGTTATGAACTGCTGGAGGAAGCAGCCCGCAAGCGGGGCTTTCTCGTTTCGGGCGGGGAGACGGATACCGAACGGATGGCGAACACACTGCTGAACGAATACCACAGCGGCAAACTTGGCCGCCTGACCCTGGAAGAAGCACCAAAGGGATGAAGAAAAGACCATCGGGGAGAGATTACCTCTCGGCCGATGGCCTTTTTATTTGATTCGAACTTGATCCCGTTCAGGGATTATGGGAAGAAATCACCAGCTACCGATGCCTTCGTAATCCCAGTCACCCCAGTCGTCGCTCCAGCCAGCCCAGTCATCCACGGTTCCGCTGTAGGGATCGATCGGATTGACATAATCCGTATAATCCAGGAAATCGTCGTAGTCGTAATCAAAATAGTCATCATAATCAGGGATATCGCCGTAACCGGAATAACCGCCGTTCAGGTTATATCCACACCAGGGGCAGACGGTCGTATAGATGGAAATGGTCCCGTGGCAGTTCGGGCAGCCCATGGCGTCGTCAGGGACGCCGCCTGTCGATTCGTACTCGGACCCATCCGTGATCTCTGTGCCGTAGGTATGGAAGGCGGTGCCGTCCTGGTTATAGAGACCGGTTGCGAAGATGTAGCCGCAGTACGGGCAGATGTCGATATCGGCACTGACCTCGTGCGAGCAGCTCGGGCAGTAATAATGCTCTGGATCTTCGGTAATCTGTACGCCGTACTGATGGAAAGCGGTCCCGTCCTGATTGTACAGGCCGGTGGCAAAGATATAGCCGCAGTACGGGCAGACATCGGCGTCGCCGCTGACTTCGTTCGAGCAGCTCGGGCAATAGTAGCGGGTGTAAGTGGTGGTAAAGCGATAGCCGCAGTACGGGCAGACCTCAGCGTTTGCCGGAACCGAGCGCGAGCAGTTCGGGCAGTAGTATTCATAATGCATGTGCGTCTGGGTCGGCTGAGGAGTCTGAACCGGCTGGACTTCAACAGGAACCGGAGAACCGTAGATATCCACGTGCCAGACATTTCCGGAGGCGACTGCTTTCCCGTTGTACCATACCGTGCAGGAGCAGCCGGGCGTCATGCCGCCGCAGAGCGCACTGCAGGTGTCCAAGGGGACCTGGACACTGCCGCCTTCGGCAAGCGAGATGGTAACCTTGTTCGCATCCACGGCTGTCACGGTACCGGGCGCGGTGCGGTTGGTGGTAACGGAGGTGCCGGCAGGACGGTCAGAAACAAACAGATAGGCTGTGCCGGTGCGCGAGGTCTGGGCATTCTGGCCATAGAAGGTGGCGTAAACGCCCCAGCCGTTCATCTCGGGCGTGACATTCCTGACGCTGAGGTAAGAGCCGGTATCACCGGTCAGAGAAGCCTGGGGGAACTGTGCAGCGAAGCTGCTGGAGCTGTACTCGCCGCCGTTCGGGGCGACAAAGGTCCAGCTGACAGTGAACCAGCTGCTGGCGTTGGCGATAAACAGCGCCGTGGCACCGGGCTTCTGACTTTCACTTGTCGGGCTCTTGGTGATCAGGAGAGCGGCATTGGGATTCGTGACGGTCGGTGTCACAGCGGGAGCGGCAGCCTTGGGGGCGGCATCCTCCGGCCAGGCCGGCATCACAGAGCCGTTGAAGATGGCATAGCTGTCGGAAAACCGGGAGGCAGAACCCGCATCCGTCACCAGGAACCAGTCAAAGCAGGTGCTGCTTTTTGCAGAAGAGGCAAAAGCATTTGCCGCTGCGGCGTTGTAGTCTTCCGGGGTAATGGCCTGACCGGCGCCGTTGAAGTAACTGATCGGGCTCTGACCGGCCTGCGCGGAGATCAGCTTGTTGGCAAAGGCGGAAAAGCTGAGCTTCCCGTCCTTCAGCTGAACCGTACATTTGTTCTCAGCAAGATCAGCGGCAGCGTGAGGCGCGACATCGTCGAACTGATAAGCCCAGGTGCCGTCGGCGAGATTATGGTAGGTGTCCGCCGATCCCTTGATCACGTCGGGATAGGCGCCGGAAGTCGGAATCTGCGCAACCGCTGTTCCGTCCGGCGTGACCTCCCACGCCAGCAGAGAGGTACGGCGGTCAGCGCCCTTCATGCAGGCGGCAAGAAGCTCCAGCCGGCCGTTGTGGTCAAGATCCGTTACGGCGTAGGACCAGATATCCGGACCGGGCTGCTTCATCGATGCGAAGCTGGAAAAAAGCGTGTTGATCTGCGACTCTGCGGAAGGCGCCTCGGCTGCAAAAGCCGCTGTGCAGAAGCTCAGCATGAGCATCAGCGCCAAAATCAGTGACAGAGTTTTCTTCATGGTAATCCTCCTTCAGGTTGATGTGTGCTGTATTTTACCACATCCTGCCCCAGATTGTCACGCAGAAAAGGCTTCATTTTGTGCCCTCCTGCGGCTTGTTTACAGTATGGACTTATTCCGAGGCGGGCAGGAGATCCGAAAGGGAAGGGAGAAGCCCCAGACCGGCGGCTGCGGCAGCGGCCAGGAAGAGAACACCGAGAACGATCAGGAGAAGAGCGACTTTTCGGAACTTCGGCCAGATCATTTCGGAGACGGCCTGCTCCTCCGTGAGGGCAAATTCCTCCGGGTGCTTCGGATTATAGCGGATTTTGACAGGCCTGCCCTGCGTCCCGGGGATGCCGGCCGCATCATGATAGCCAAAGTCGGAAGGGGCGGAAAGGTGCTGCCCGTCGGCGGTGTCATATTCATAAACCCCGTAAAAGACCGTATGCGCTCTGTTTTTGATGTCGTATTCCGTCCGGCTTTCCGTGTCGGTGAGCTTTGCCCAGGCTTCCGCCGTCAGGGTGCGGCTCAAGGTCTCATGCCTTGCGCGGCTGCGGCGGAAAACCAAAAAGAAAATGCCGCCGAGAAAGAGGCATACGGAGCCGAAAATCAGAAAGAAGAAAAGCATGGCAGCCTCCTGTTTGATCCTGCTGTTTTTCGGTTATCATAGCGTATGGCAGCGCCGATTGCAAGAATGGGAACAGTTTGTGCCCTGTGCCGATCCACTTTTTCCTTTATGAAAAGGCCGGCAGATGATATACTCTTTGGGAAGAGGCAAAACGGAGCCCGTCTTTCCTCCTGCAGGACGGTCTTCCGGGAATGCGAAAGCCATGCGGAATCAAAAAAGAAAAGAGGGAGAAGCATATGAAGAAAAGCCTGTCTGTCCTGCTCGTCCTGATCCTGCTGACGGGGATGATCCCCTTTGCCTGTGCGAGCGATATCGACAGCTTTGACCCGGTGAAACAGCTGAATGATCAGACGATCTGGACATGGATCGAGATCAACGGAAGCCTGTACATCGACACGGACATCAACTACGATCTGGAAAACGGCGAAGATGTCCAGATTACCGGGAAAGAAACGTATTATTACGACAGCGAAAACAATGTGGCCACCATGATCACCGAGACACAGACGCCGGAAGGCTATGAGCTGAAATATTTTGACAATTATCCGACCGCAAGAGTCTTTACGTATACCGCGAGCATGGGCGGCGCAGACCACACCGAAGCAGAGGATGTGGATGAGGCCGAGGTTCTGTCGGCATGGTCCGACAACGTGGCGCACATGGATCTGAGCGGAGGGGTACTGAAATATGCGGAAGAGATCGAAAACTACTATGTTTTTGAGTACGATCTGGACGGGCGGGATGTGACGCTCTATTTTTCCACCAATACCTACTGGCTCCAGATGATCCGGGAGAGCGGCTTTACGGACTACGGAAAGCCTTATGACGTGCTCAGACAATACAGCGTCGCCGAAACGGAGCAGCCGGATACCACCATCAAGGACTCGCTCTCCTGGGAGGCCCTCGGGAGCGCGGCCCAGCTGCCGCCGAATGCGACGGTACACAGCCAGGCCTATGACGATTCGTACGAACCGCAGGAAAGCGGCAGCACTGCTGCCGCGCCTGACCGGCTGACCTTCAGCGCGACCGATATCTACGGAAACCATGTGGATGAGTCCATCATCGAGGGATCGCGGCTTGTCATCCTGAACTTCTGGGAGCCGCACTGCGGCGTGTGCGTCAAGGAGATGCCGGATATGGAAGCCCTGTATCAGAAGTACAGGAATGCCGGCGTACTGTTTCTCGGCGTCTACGGCCGAGATGAGGATGTGACGGACGAGGAAGCCAGAGAAACGGCGGAGGACACCGGCGTGACCTACCCCATCTTCCGGGACTGCCCCGGCCTTAAGCCGTACCGGAACGAGGGCTGGCCGGATAATTACTTCTTTGACGGAGAGGGAAGGCTGCTGAACGAGGAAGCAATCGGCGGCTACAAAACGGCGGAGGCCTGGGAGGAGCTGATCCTCAGATTCCTGTATTCCTGACGATAAGCCTGCAGGGGCGGTTTGCCTGTCCTTCCCGTGACGCAGACCGCCCCGCTTTTCATCCACGGGTCCGCCGGGGCATTGAAAATAAAGAAGAATCTGTTATAATTGGCACATTGATGCAAAGATGAGAGTGAAGAGAAGATGAGAAAGGAAAAACCGGATCTGCTGGCAATAGAAAACGGGCTGCATGCGGAGGGCTTTGCGCTGATCTGCGGCGTGGATGAGGCCGGGCGGGGACCGCTGGCCGGACCGGTCTGCGCCGGCGCGGTGATCCTGCCGCAGGGACTGGTGATCGAGGGCCTGGACGATTCGAAGAAGCTGTCCGAAAAGAAAAGGGAGGCGCTTTTCCCGCTTATCTGTGAAAAGGCGCTGTCTTTCAGCATTGCCTTTTCCACGGTGGAGGAGATTGAGGAGCTCAACATCCTGCAGGCGGCGATGCTGGCCATGAAGCGGGCTATCGAGGGCCTGAGCCAGCAGCCGGAGCTTGCGCTGATCGACGGGAACCGCTGCCCGGAGACGGACGTCGCCTGCCGCGCACTTGTCGGCGGCGACGGAAAATGCGCGTCCATCGCGGCGGCGTCGGTGCTGGCCAAGGTGTCGAGGGACCGGCTGATGAGGGAGCTTGCACAGCAGTATCCGCAGTACGGCTTCGAAAAGCACAAGGGCTACGGCACGAAGGCGCATATGGATGCCCTGCGGCAATACGGCCCCTGCGCAATTCACCGCATGAGCTTTCTGAAGAACGTGCTGCCATGAAAAAGACGGAACTCGGCGCCTGGGGAGAGAACCTGGCTACGGCGCAGCTGGAAAAGGAAGGCTATCGCATACGGGAGCGGAATTTTCGCTGCCGCCTCGGGGAAATCGACATCATCGCGCAAAAGGGAGACATCCTGGCTTTTGTGGAGGTGAAGCTGCGCAAAAGCAGCAGCCACGGAGAGGCCAGAGAATTTGTGACCGCGTCCAAGCAGCAGAAGCTGAGAATGACGGCGTCTTTCTTCCTGGCCGGAAGGCCCTGGGCGCAGGATCTGCAGCCGCGCTTTGACGTGCTGGAAATCTACGCACCGCAGGGCCCGGAGGGCCCGACCCGCTGCGAGCACCTTACAGACGCATTCGAATGAAAGCGGAAAGACGGGCGCCCGACTGCAGGTCTCTGCCGTTGCGCGGAAGTGGAGGTTCTGCCTCGCACGGAGGCTTCTCAGCCGCGCTTATCAGTTGGGGTGAACTTCCCAAATCTTAGCGGCCGCAGTGCCTTGATGAGGAGCAGCAGCTTCGGGGGAGCTTTTTCATAGTATTCAACAGAGGAGGGGAGAGACACGGCACTGTATACGATCGGGGACCTGCATCTCTCGTTTTCCTCGGACAAGCCCATGGACAAGTTCGGCGAGATCTGGCGGGACCACGCAAAAAAGCTGGAGGAAGGTTTTCGGGCGGTCGGGGAAGAGGACTGGACTGTGCTCTGCGGCGACCTCAGCTGGGCGATGAGCCTGGAGGGGGCAAAGGAGGACTTCGCCTTTATCGACCGGCTTCCGGGGCACAAGCTGATCCTCAAGGGAAACCACGATTACTGGTGGAGCACGGCGCAGAAGGCCTACCGCTTTTTCGAGGAAAACGGCTTTGACAGTCTGGACGTGCTGCACAATAACGCCTATGTCTACGGCGACTGGGCTCTGTGCGGGACACGCGGCTGGTTTTATGAAGAGGATCGCGGTACAGAGCACGACCGGAAAATGATGCTGCGCGAGGTGCAGCGTCTGGAGACCTCGCTGAAAGCGGGAGAGGGAAGGCGGAAAATCGTCTTCCTTCACTATCCGCCCGTGTTTCAGAACTACCGCTGTGAAGAGATTCTGCAGCTTCTGCAGACATATCGGGTGGAGCGCTGCTATTACGGCCATATTCACGGAAAGGGCTGCCCGCTGAGCTTCAACGGAAGGATCGGATTCACCGAATTTCGGCTGGTCAGCGCCGACCGGCTGAACTTTATCCCGGAACCGGTTCCAATTTAGCCAAATTTCCGCGTTTTCTTGTTGATTTTATTTGCGGAATCTGATAGAATACCACAGCATGTGCAGAAAAGAAGGAGACAGAATTATGTATTTAAAATCGATTGACAGGAACGAGACCAACAAAGCGACTTTTACGGTGGCTGCGGATGCGTCGGAATTTGAAAAGGCCGTTCAGCAGGCTTACCTGAAGAATAAAAAGGATGTCTACATCCCCGGCTTCCGCAAGGGCAAGGCCCCGCGGCAGGTGATCGAGGGCATGTACGGCCGCGAGGTGTTCTACCAGGACGCCATGGATGAGCTGGCCCCCGGCGGCTATGAGGCCGGCGTCAAGGAGGGCGAGCTCCGCGTCGTCGGACAGCCCCGCGTCACCAACGTTCAGGTCACGGACGACAAGGGCGTCGAGTTTACCTTTGACGTGACGCTGTATCCCGTGCCGGTCCTGGGCAAGTACAAGGGCATCGAGGCCTATAAGAAGCAGGAGACGGTTTCGGACGAGGCTGTTGACGAGGAAATCAAGACCATCCAGAAGCGCAACGCACGCATGCTGAACGTCGACCGCGCTGCCGAAATGGGCGACACCGTCGACATCGACTTTGACGGCTTCCTGAACGGCGAGCCTTTTGAGGGCGGTTCGGCCAAGGGGCACTCGCTTGAGCTCGGCTCCAACTCCTTTGTCCCCGGCTTTGAGGAACAGCTGGTCGGCATGAAGGCCGGCGAGGAGAAGGACATCGACATCACCTTCCCTGAAAACTATACGGAAGAGCTGGCCGGCAAGGCCGTCGTCTTCCACGTAAAGGTGAACGAGGTCAGCGCGCCGGAGTATCCGGAGCTGGACGACGAATTCGCAAAGGACGTGTCGGAGTTCGACACCTTCGAGGAATACAGGGCCGATGTCCGCAGCAATCTGCAGAAGAAGCTGGACGACGAGGCAGAGAAAAACTTCAAGGATACCCTCGTCCGCAAGGCCTGCGAGGCGATGCAGGTCGAGATTCCCGAGGTCATGGTGGAAGAAAAGATCAACGAGTTCCTCTACAACTACGCGTCCCAGTTCGGCATGAACGCCGGCGACATGTCGAGAGCGGAGCTGATGAAGCTTTTCGGCATGAACGAGGACTCCATCAACTACATGATCCGTCCGTCTGCAGAAATGCAGGTCAAGAGCGAGCTGCTGCTTGAGGCCATCGCGGCGGCCGAGAACCTCGCCCCGAGCGAGGAAGAGATGGAGGCCTACTGGGAGAAGATGGCCAAGAACGTCGGCGCGACGGTGGAGGATGCCAAACGCTATCTCAGCGAGGCGTTCGTGAAGGAAGAGCTGAAGCGCGACCAGGCGCTGGAACTGCTGGTTGCCAACGCAATTGCCACCGACAAGCCGGAGGAAGCCCCTGCGGCCGAAGAGGCCAAGACAGAGGAGACGGCAGAGGAAGCCCCCAAACCCAAAGCACGGAAACCGAGAGCCAAGAAGGCAAAGGCGGAAGAGCCGAAAGCCGAGGAAGCGGAAGCTCCCGCGGACGCTGAGGAGAAGTCAGAATGAGCTTTATTCCCTATGTCGTCGAGCAGACCAGCCGCGGCGAACGCTCGTATGACATTTTTTCCCGGCTGCTGAATGACAGGATCGTCCTTCTCAGCGAGGAGGTCAACGACACCACGGCAAGTCTCATCGTGGCGCAGCTGCTGTATCTGGAAGCCCAGGACCCGGACAAGGACATCCAGTTCTATATCAACAGCCCCGGCGGCAGCGTCTCGGCAGGCCTCGCGATTTATGACACGATGCAGTATATCAAGCCGGACGTCTCGACGATCTGTGTTGGCATGGCCGCCTCCATGGGCGCTTTCCTGCTCTCATCCGGCGCGAAGGGCAAACGGATTGCCCTTCCCAACAGCGAGATCATGATCCATCAGCCCTCCGGCGGCAGCCGCGGCCAGTGCACCGATATTCAGATTCAGGCCGAGCAGATCCTGAAGATCAAGCAGCGCCTGAACAGGATCCTGGCCGACAACACCGGCAAGAGCATCGAGGAAATCGAGCGCGACTGCGAGCGGGACTACTTCATGTCTGCCGATGAGGCACAGGAATACGGCCTGATCGACAAGGTGATTGTGAAGAGATAACAGCTTGGGGGAACACCACAGGTGGTCCCCCAATTGCTGATTGTTCCCTCAGCGGCTCAAAATCGGGAGGCAGTCTGCTGTGCTTCCCCGGAGAAATCAGGAGAATGGAAAATGGCAAAAAATGAGGACAGACGCAATCTGCGCTGCTCGTTCTGCGGAAAGCCGCAGTCAATGGTCAACCGGCTGATCGCCGGAAACGGAAGCTATATCTGCGATGACTGCGTCCGCATGTGCATGAGCATCATCGGCGGCTATGAGGCCGAACAGGGAAGTGACTATGAAGGTCTTCCGCTGGCCTTTGACCATCTGCCGAAGCCGGCGCAGATCAAAGGCAACCTGGACCAGTATGTCATCGGACAGGAAAGAGCCAAGAAGGTCCTTTCGGTGGCGGTTTACAACCATTATAAACGGATTCTGCATGCCGGCCGCGAAAAGGACGATGTCGAACTGCAGAAAAGCAATATCCTGCTGATCGGGCCGACGGGCAGCGGGAAGACGCTGTTTGCGCAGACGATGGCCAAGATGCTGGACGTGCCTTTTGCTATTGCCGATGCCACGACCCTGACCGAGGCAGGCTATGTGGGCGAGGATGTGGAAAACGTGATCGTGAAGCTGCTGCAGGCGGCCGACTTTGACGTCGAGCGTGCCCAGCGCGGCATCATCTATATCGACGAGATCGACAAGATCGCCCGGAAAAGTGAAAACACCTCCATCACCCGCGATGTCTCAGGCGAAGGCGTGCAGCAGGCGCTCCTCAAGCTGCTGGAAGGAACCGTGGCCAACGTCCCCCCGCAGGGCGGACGCAAGCATCCGCATCAGGAGTTCGTCCAGGTGGATACGACGAATATCCTCTTCATCTGCGGCGGCGCCTTTGACGGTCTGGACAAGATCATCGAGCGGCGCACGGACCGCAAGAGCATGGGCTTCGGTGCGGATATTTCCAGCGGGAAGGAGAGGGACCTCGGTGCGCTGTTCGAGCAGGTACAGCAGCAGGATCTCCTGAAGTTCGGCATCATCCCCGAGCTGATCGGGCGTCTGCCGGTCGTCGCGACCCTGGACAGCCTGACGCGCGAGGACCTGGTGCGGATCCTGACAGAACCGAAGAACGCCATGACCAAGCAGTATCAGACCCTGATGAAAATGGACGGGGTCGACCTGGTCTTCGAACAGGAAGCACTGCAGGCAATTGCCGACAGGGCAATTGAAAGGAAAATCGGTGCCCGCGGTCTGCGCAGCATTCTGGAAGCGGTCATGACCGACTTTATGTATGAGGTGCCCTCGGACAACAGCATTCAGCGCATCACCATTACGGCGCCGTTTGTACGGGGTGAGGGCGAGGCGATCGTGGAACGGGCCAAGGACCTCGCAGGCTGAGAAAAGACAAAGAAAAGAATACATGAGAAATGAACCGGCCGGAACGGAATTCACTCCTGTCCCGGTCGGCTTTTTGTCTGTTTCGGGGCTTCCGTCCTGTCCGGACGTGAAACGAAGTCTGAAAAAGTTGGTGAAAAAACGCGGCAGTTGTGGTATTATAATTCATTAGGAGTATTATAAGCTCAGTTACGGAAAACGAAGAAAGGGATTCGCCGAGGATAAGAGCAGACCGAAGAGCTTCAGGAAGTGAGAAAAGAAAACAGAGAGCTGGGAACATCAAGATGAAAGAGACGAAACAGGAACAGGGGCTGAGACCGGGGTTTACACCGCTTGGAATCTGGGCTTTTTCCATCGGTACAAGCATCGGCTGGGGCTCGTTTATCGTCACCTGCAACACGTACCTGCAGAAATCCGGCCTGCTGGGGACCGTGTTCGGCCTCCTGCTGGGCATGGCGGTCATCCTGGTGATCACATGGAACCTGCAGTATATGATCATTCAGGCACCGGGTGCCGGGGGAATCTATTCCTTTGAGAAGAAGGTCGGGGGAAAGGACCTCGGGTTTCTTGCGCTGTGGTTCGTGCTGCTTACCTATCTGGCCATCCTGTGGGCGAACCTGACTTCTCTGCCTCTGTTTGCACGCTTCTTCCTGGGAGATGCCTTCCGGTTCGGCTTTCACTATCACATTTTCGGCTATGAGGTCTGGCTCGGCGAAGCCCTGCTGTCGATCTGCGCCGCGGTGCTGATCGGGCTGCTGTGCACGAAGGGCTCGCGCTGGCCGAACCGCATCATGATCATCGCGGCGCTGACCTTTGCGGCGGGCTTTACGGTCTGTGCCCTGATTGCCGTGCTGCGGCATGAAAGCGCCTTCAGCTATGAACCGCTGTACACGGAGGGCTCCGGCGCCTTTGCGCAGATCGTCCGCATCGCGGCGATCTCGCCCTGGGCCTTCATCGGCTTTGAAAACATCTCGCATTTCTCAGAGGAATACCGCTTCCCGGTGAAAAAAGTGCGCGGGATCCTGATCTGGTCCGTCGCGATCACGACGCTGCTGTATCTGTTCGTATCGCTGCTCTCGGTGTCAGCCTATCCGCCGGAGTACGACAGCTGGCTGTCTTATATCCGTGATATGGGAAACCTCGAGGGCATCAAAGCGGTGCCGGCCTTTTACGCGGCGAATCACTATCTCGGCCGTTTCGGCGTCACGGTGCTGATGCTGGCCCTGTTCGGCGTAATCCTGACCAGCCTGATCGGAAACCTCATGGCCCTGAGCCGCCTGCTGTATGCGGCGGGACGGGAGGGCGAGATGCCCCGTGCCCTTCAAGGCGTGAACGCCCACGGCGCTCCGGACAGGGCCATCTGGGCCGTGATTGCGGTTTCGGTGCTCATTCCCTTCCTCGGAAGGACGGCGATCGGCTGGATCGTCGACGTCACGACGCTGGGCGCAACGATCATCTACGGCCTGATTTCTCATGCGGTTTTCCGCCATGCCAGGAAAGAAAAGCGCAGTCTGGAGACGCTGACCGGCCTTGTCGGCCTTTTCCTGATGGCCGTGTTTATCATGCTGCTGCTCATCCCCGGTCTGCTGCCCTTCCACGCGATGGAGACGGAGTCGTATGTGCTGTTCGTGGTATGGGCGCTGCTGGGACTGGCATATTTCCGCGTTCTGATCCGGCGGGATCAGGACCGTGAGTACGGCAAGAGCATGGTCGTGTGGATCATCCTGCTGGTGCTGGTGCTGTTCGCATCGATGATGTGGGTCTCGCGGGCAACAGAGAGCGCGGTGAATGAGGCCGTGGCACACATCATGGAATACCACGAGAGCCATCCGACCGATGACTCGGTCTCGGAGATCCGGGAGGAGAGAGCCGAGTATCTCCAGAAACAGGCGAAGGAGATCAGCAGCACCAACACCCTGTACACCGTGGTATCGCTGGGGCTGTTCCTGCTCGTCGTCACGATGATGCTGAACAATTACCGGGATACGCAGGAGCTGGGCGAACGCCTGACGGAGGCGGAGAACGAGGCGGAGGCGGCCCGCAGAATCGCCGAACTGAAGGACACCATCTCGTCGCTTCTGGACAACATGCCGGGCATGACCTTTACCAAGGACGCCGAAAGCGGCGTTTACCTTGCCTGCAACCAGGCCTTTGCCAATTATGCGCACAAAGAGAGCCCGGACGGGGTGGTCGGGCTGACCGATGCCGAGATCTTTGATGCCGAGACGGCAGAGCATTTCGTGAAGGACGACAAGATCGCCCTGTCGATGGAGAAGCCCTATATTTTCTTCGAGGATGTGCCGGATGCGTCCGGAAAGCAGCAGAGGCAGCTGCAGACGACAAAGCTGAAATACATCGACGCCCAGGGAAGGCTCTGCGTACTGGGCATCTGCCAGGATGTCACCAACATCGTGCGCGTGCAGCATGAGGACATCATGTCGGCAGAGGACTATGAAAGCGCCCGCAGCGCGGCTGTCATGTACACCCACATCGCCAAAACCCTGGCCCGCGACTACACGGACATGTTTTATGTCAACCTCGACACCGAGGAATATGTCGAATATCTTCGCGGCGGAACAGGCGGCTCGTTTTCCGAGATGCGGCGCGGCTGGCATTTCTTCAGTGACTGCAGACAGGAACTCAGCGAGCGGATCGATCCGGAGGACCGCGAGGCCTTCCTGCGGGCAATGGAGCGCAGAACACTCATGAAAGCCCTGAGCCGGAAGGACACCTTTATGATGACCTTCCGCATCCTGGGCGAAAACGGCTCGACCTATGTCAGCATGAAGGCCTCCCGCATGGAGGATGACGAGCACTTCATCATCGTCGGCATCACGGACGTCGACGCCGAGATGCGCGACGCCATGGCCAAAAGCGAGGCACTGGCGGAGGCCCTCAAAGCGGCGGAGGAGGCCAACAAGGCAAAAACATCCTTCCTGTCGAGCATGAGCCACGAGATCCGCACGCCCATGAACGCGATCATCGGGCTGGACAGCCTTGCCCTGCGGGATGAGACGATCAGTGAAAAGACAAGAGAGTATCTCAATAAAATCGACGCGAGTGCGCGGCACCTCCTCGGCCTCATCAACGACATCCTGGACATGAGCCGCATCGAATCCGGACGCGTGACCCTGCGGAGAGAACCCTTCTCGTTCAGCGACATGCTCGAGCAGATCAACACCATGATCATGTCCCAGTGCAGTGAGAAGGGGCTGCACTATGAGTGCCATGTTCTGGGCCATGTGGACGAGCGGTATATCGGCGACGACATGAAGCTCAAGGAAGTTTTGATCAACATGCTGTCCAACGCGGTCAAATTCACCGAGACACCGGGCAGCGTGACCCTGACGGTCGAGCGGACCGCGGTTTTCGAGGATCAGTCGACGCTGCGCTTCAGCGTGCGGGATACCGGCATCGGCATCGACCCCGAGTACATGCCCAAAATCTTTGACGCCTTCTCGCAGGAGGAGAGCGGCCGCACAAATAAATACGGCAGCACAGGCCTGGGCCTAGCCATCACGAAACGGATCGTTGAGATGATGAACGGGTCCATCAGCGTGGAATCCGAAAAGGGCGTCGGAACGGAATTTGCCGTCACGGTTACACTGAAGAACTGCGATCAGAGCCAGGGCAGTACGGAGAGCAGAATGGATACGCGCGCCCTGAACGTGCTGGTGGTGGACGACGACCGGATCGCGGCCGAGCATGCCCAGTCCGTGCTCAGCGAGGTCGGCATCCGTGCAGACATCTGCACAAGCGGGGAAGAGGCGCTGCGCATGCTGGAGGTGCAGCATCAGAAGCAGAATCCGTATAACCTGGTGCTGATGGACTGGATCATGCCGGGGATGAACGGACTGGAGACCTCGGCCGAAATCCGCAGCCAGTTCGGGGGCGAGAGCACCGTCGTCGTCCTGACGGCTTATAACTGGGACGATATCCACGAGGAGGCCGAACGCGTCGGCGTGGAAAACTTCCTCACCAAACCGCTGTTTGCCGACAAGGTCATCGAGGCCTTCGAGCGGATTGCGCGCAGGAATAAAATGGATCTGTTCCGGGAGAAGAAGCGGGTGAATCTCGAAGGGCGGCGGATTCTGCTGGCCGAGGATATGGAGATCAACGCCGAGATCATGACGGACATCCTCGAGATGGAAAACATCCGTGTCGACCACGCCGAAAACGGCAGAATCGCCGTCGAGATGTTTGAAAAGAGCTCGGTCGGCGGCTATGCGGCGATCCTGATGGATGTGCGCATGCCCGAGATGGACGGCCTGGATGCGACGGCGGCGATCCGCAGGATGGACAGGGAGGACGCAGGGCGCATTCCGATTATCGCGCTGACAGCCAACGCCTTTGACGAGGATGTACAGCGCTCGATGCAGGCGGGCATGAACGCGCACCTGGCAAAGCCCGTGGAATCGGAGCACCTGATCCGGATCCTCGGAGAGCTGATCTATGAGGCGGAACAAAAACAGGAGTAAGAAGTAAACGAGGTTTGAGAAAATGAATCACAGCATTCTTCTCGACAATTACTCACCGGCGGCGGATTTCGTGGTCACGGCGATCTGCTTTGTGATGATCATCCTGCTGGCCGTCTCGTATGTCAGCCGGACAAGAAGCTCGGTACTGTTTCTTTCCATGGTGGGGCTGGTGCTGGCGGCGGCATGGACGGACATCCTGTTCTACACCCTGGCCGTCAAGCCTGATCACCTTGTGCTTGCAAACTGGATCCGGTGCTTTTATCACGCACTGCTGTTTCTCATCTTTGTTCACTACGTTGCCTATATCTGCGAGATCACACACTATAAGAATTCAAAGACCTATCTCTTCCTTGCCAATGCTCTTTTTGCGGCCGTGCTGCTGGCAGATATCATCACCACGGCACAGGGACCCACCTTTTATCTCGTCGAAACGGGGATCCGCTTTGTGCGGCGGGGCATCTTCTTCTATGCCTATATCGGCTTTCTCGTACTGTGCCTTCTTCTTATGGCAAGGGTGAGCAATATCCTGTTCCGCCCGGTCATGATCGGCTTTTACGGGACCATGGGCGTTTCCCTCCTGCTGCTCCTGCTGCAGGGAATGATGGGCCAGAGCTCGTTTACGGTCGCGGGCCTGCAGCTGCCGGTGATCGCCATGATGTACATCCTGCATTCCAACCCGTATGACGCTGAGCTGGGAACCAACGATATCAGGGCGCTGCAGGATATGGTGAAGTATTGCAGCGAGAAGAAAAAGGACTTTATGTTCATGAGCCTGTACATGTGGGAGCTGGATGAGGAGGGGAAGGAGATCCCCGACGAAATGAAACGGCTCATATGGCAGCTTGCTTTCCGGTTCTTCAGAAAGGTGCGGCTGTTTACGGTCAGCCGGGGCCATGTGGTGCTCATCTTCCCCAAGAAACAGAACCCGGATTATGAAAAGGGAATCCAGAAAATGCTTGATACCTTTTTCCCGCTTTATGAGAAGTTTGGCTATGATTACAAAATCGTGATCGGAGAATCCGTTGATGAAATCAGCCTGTCGGGCGAAGCCATAGACTATATTGCGAGCATTCACCGGACGATGCCCGAGTGCTCGGTTCACAGGGTCATCCCGGAAGACATCCATACCTTCCATCGCTATGAGTATATCCTGAACGAGCTTGCCGACATCTATAAAAAGCATGATCCGGATGATCCGCGGGTTCTGGTCTACTGCCAGCCGGTCAAGAATGTGGAGACCGGTGATTTCGACACCGCAGAAGCCCTTATGCGCCTGCAGCTTGACGAAACGGGCATCGTATTCCCCGACCAGTTCATTCCGCTGGCCGAGGAAGAGGAATATATACACGTCCTGACTGAAATCATCCTGCATAAGACCTGCATGGCCATGCGCAGCTTCACCGAGGCGGGATACGGCATCAGAAGAATCTCGGTGAACGTTTCGGCACAGGAGCTGAAAGAGAAAAGCTTCTGCAGTGACATTCTGGGCATCTTGGAGCGCTGCGGCGTTTCGGGCGAACAGATCGCCATCGAGCTGACCGAATCGCGCAGCGAACGCGACTTTATGCTGATGAAGGAGAAGATCGAGCAGCTGAAGGGGAAGGGGCTCACGTTCTACCTGGACGACTTCGGAACGGGCTACAGCAACATGGAAAGAATCCTGGAGCTGCCCTTTGATATCATCAAATTTGACCGGACGCTGGTTCAGGCCGCCGCCACAGACGAGCGATCGAGGATGATGGTGTCGAATCTGTCGAACATGTTCACCTCTATGAACTTTGACGTCCTGTATGAGGGCGTGGAGAGGGATGCGGACGAAGCGCTCTGCCTGGAGATGTCAGCGAAATACCTGCAGGGCTATCAGTACTCGCGGCCTGTTCCGATCGCCGAGCTGAGCAATTACCTGAGCCGAAAGCCTTCACCGGCTGGCGGGGACAAAGAAGCATCTTGAAAAAAAGTGCAGATTCCCTTATAATGAATCCATTCCCGATTGCAAAGTATGATCACGGCGATGATTTTATACAGAAAAGGAAGGAAAGAACATGACTCTTAAGGAACTGCGCGAAAAGAACAAGCTGTCCCAGGCAGCGCTTGCAAAAAGCATCGGGGTCAGCCCCTCCGCCGTCGCCTCCATCGAGACCGGAAAGCTGAAGCCCAGCCAGAAGATTGCCGACGCGGTGAAGAATGTGTACGGGGAAAGCATCGAGGTCCCGGCAGCGAAAGCAAAGCCGGCCGAAAAAAAGGCTGCCAAAAAAGCCAAGCCCGCTGCCGCCGGGACGAAGAAAGCACCTGCGGCGAAAAAGGCCCCTGCTGAAAAGAAAGCTCCTGCTGAAAAGAAAGCGGCGAAAAAGGCAGCGGTCATCATTCAGTCTCCTCTCGGCGGTGAAATCACCCCGGAGGCTGTCCTCAAGAAAGTCGGGGCGGTCGACACGGTCTATGTCCGCGTCGATCAGAACAAGGCCTACTGGGTCAGGGGCGAGGAATACGGCTCCGTCGACCTCTGGTAAAAACTGTTTTATTGAGAAATCCTGCCGGGATGCACAGCATCCCGGCGGTTTTTCGCAAGCGGATCCATCAAAAAAACGCGGCAGAGCAGGGAAGAACGTCTTCAAAATGTAAATTATTGATTTAGACTTGCAATTATTATGTAAATAGTGTATAATCATGGCACCGAAGCAGTTTTGCTTCAAAACGCAAACAAAGCATACGGAGGCAGCCATGATTACCTGTAAACTTTGTAATACAAAGCTCACACGCAAAAACTTTCGGCGTGACGGGTCGCTTCTGTGTCCTGTCTGCGGGCAGGTCTACTGGAAAGCGGCCGTGGAAAAGGTCCTGCACGACCCCACAGACAGTGAGCTGAGACACAGATCTGAAATCAGAAAATGAGAGAAAAGGCGCCGAAAGCGGCGCCTTTTTTTAACCCTTTATCAGGATGAAGAAAAAAAGAATTGTAATTTGCATGTGATTTCTGTATAATACATCTATTGCGATTTCAGAAAAGGATTATCTCGGCCTCTTTTCCTGAGGAAACAGGGGCACTCTATCACTGAATGAAACGGAGACTACGGTTGTGACAAGGTACATCATCAAGCGGCTGTTGATGGCGATTCTTACAGTTTTTATTGTTGCCACATTGACATTTTTCCTGATGAATGCGGTTCCAGGCGGTCCCTATGAAGCTGAAAAAGCAATCAGCCCACAGGCCCGTGCTGCACTGGAAGCGAAATTCGGGCTCGACCAGCCGCTGTTCAAACAGTATCTGACCTATATGAAAAATATCCTGCACGGGGATTTTGGCCCCTCCCTGAAGCAGCGCGGCCGTGAAGTCATCGATATTATTATGAGCAAATTCCCTGTCTCGGCCAAAATCGGCGGCATTGCGGTAATGGTTGCCATGCTTGTCGGAATTCCGGTGGGATGTATTGCAGCGCTCAACCGCGGCAAATTCTCGGACAGCGCGATTATTGTCATAGCAACGATCGGCATCGCGGTTCCCAGCTTCGTGGTCTGCTCGCTATCCATGTATTTTTTCGGTGTAAAGCTCAAATGGCTGCCAACAGTGGGGCTTACCACATGGAAGCATTATATTATGCCGGTCTTTGCACTCAGCTTCTATCCGACAGCTTATATCGTTCGCCTGATGCGCTCTTCCATGCTGGATGTGCTGGGACAGGATTATATGCGCACGGCCAGGGCGAAGGGCGTCTCGTGGTTTGTGAGCCTCTTCAAGCATGCCCTTCGCAACGCCATTCTGCCCATTATCACCTATGTTGGCCCGATGACCGCCTATACGCTGACCGGCTCATTCATTGTTGAGAAGGTTTTTACCATACCCGGACTCGGTGGCGAATTTGTCAGCTCTATTACCAACCGTGATTATATGATGATTATGGGCACAACGATCTTTCTTGCGACGCTGATGGTTTTCATCAACTTCCTGGTTGACGTGGTCTACAAAATCATCGATCCTCGGATTAATCTGAGCTGAGGGAGGGCAGTACGGATGAAGAAGAATCCTCTTTCCCTTCAATTGAATACAGACGATTTTTTGCCTGCCTCTGAAGAAGAAAAGCAGAGCCTGATCATTATGCGCGAATCTGTCAGCTTCTGGAAGGACAGCATGCGCCGTCTCCTGAAGAATAAGGTGGCTATGGTCAGCCTGTTCTTTATCATTCTGATCATGTTCTTTTCTTTTATTGTGCCAAGCTTTTATCCCTATTCCTATTCCCAGCAGCAAAAAGGCGCTGAGAATCTCTTTCCCATGACCTATTCCAAAGCTGAGATGGAGAGAATGGAAGCCGGTGAAAAGGTGTTTCCTCATTTTCTCGGAACGGATAAGCTTGGCCGCGATTATGCCGTACGCGTTATGGTCGGGAGCCGCATCTCGCTGACGGTCGGGCTTGTAGCGGCGGTGATTATCCTTGTGATCGGATCGCTTTACGGTTCCATTGCTGCATTCTTCGGCGGGTGGGTCGATATTATCATGATGCGTATCGTGGATATTATCTATACCATCCCTGATGTGCTGCTGATCGTCTTGCTGTCGTTTGCGCTGAAGGAGCCGCTCAACAAGCTTTCCGAGAGGGCGAGTTTCCGGTGGATAGGCGTTGTAGGACCAAACCTGGTCAGTATCTTTATCGTCTTTGCCCTTCTCTATTGGGTTGGTATGGCGCGTATTGTCCGCAGTCAGGTCCTGGTTCTCAGAGAGAGCGAGTATGTTACCGCGGCCCGGGCACTCGGAGCAGGAAATGGACGGATCATCCGCAAGCATCTGCTCACCAACTGTATCGGAACACTGATCGTTACGACGACGCTTCAGATTCCGTCCTCTATTTTTACCGAAAGCTACCTGTCGTTTCTCGGCCTGGGTGTTGCCGTTCCGCTCCCCAGTCTGGGCAGCCTCGCCAGCACTGCCATCAACGGTATGGCTACATATCCTTATCTGCTGATTGCACCTTCGGTACTGATCAGCCTGATTATCCTGAGTTTCAACCTGTTCGGAGACGGACTGCGTGATGCGTTCGATCCGAAGATGAAGAAATAAGGGGGCAGAGTATGAGCGAATATCTGGTAGATATCAAAAATGAACGCCTTTCATTCTTCACTCCTGCAGGAGAAGTAAAAGCGCTGAATGACGTCTCCCTGTATTTGAAGGAGGGGGAAGTTCTCGGAATCGTGGGTGAATCCGGTTCCGGCAAGTCTGTTACTTCGTACAGCATCATGGGGCTTACTGCCGATCCCGGACGCATCGTCGGCGGAACGATCGAATTCAACGGACACCATATTGAACAGCTGAGCGAAAAGGAATTGCGTAAAATCCGCGGGAAAGAGGTCTCCATCATCTTTCAGGACCCGATGACCTCATTGAACCCGGTTTATACCATCGGCAATCAGATTGAGGAAGCAATCCTGCTTCATACGGACAAGACACGTGCTCAGGCGCGGGAACGTGCCGTTGAGCTGCTGCGTCTTGTCGGCATCAATGAGCCGGAAAAACGTCTGCATCAGTACCCGCATGAGCTTTCCGGCGGCATGCGGCAGCGCGTGATGATTGCCATGGCTTTAGCCTGTGAACCCAAACTGCTGATTGCGGATGAACCGACAACGGCTCTCGACGTTACGATCCAGGCCCAGATTCTTGAACTCATCATGGAACTTAAGAACAAGCTGGGTATGGCAGTGATTCTGATCACACATGACTTGGGTATTGTTTCGTCAATGTGTGACCGGATCGCGGTGATGTACGCCGGTAAGGTGATTGAGTGCGGAACAACAGATGACATTTTTTACGCTCCCAAGCATGAATACACCCGTGGTCTGCTGCGCAGCATTCCGCGCATTGACGATAAGGAATCCAAACGGCTGATAGCCATCGAAGGTACCCCTGTTGACATGCTGAATCCACCGGTCGGCTGTCCCTTTGCTCCTCGCTGCCCGAAATGCATGAAGATCTGCCTGCGTGAAATGCCGCCGTACACATATTACAGCGAAGTGCATTACGCGGCATGCTGGCTCAATCAGAAGGAAGAATTTGAGAACGGCAGAGAGGAGAACGGCTGATGGAAGAACAGGCAAAAAAACTGCTGGAAATCCAGCATTTAAAACAGTATTTTCCGGTTGCCGGCGGCAAGCTTTTCGAAAAAAAATATGTGAAGGCGGTTGACGATGTATCCTTTTTTATCCGCAAAGGACAGACGCTGGGCCTGGTCGGAGAAAGCGGCTGCGGAAAGACGACAACGGGCCGTACGCTGCTGCGGCTGTATGAACCGACCGCCGGAAGGGTTATCTACGATGATGAGGTCATTTTCGATTCCGGCGATGTACCGCTGACGGATGAAACCGGAGAGCCTGTCACTGACGGAGTAGGCAATCCGGTGTTTGGTAAAAAGAAGAGCGTCAATATGCTTCCGTATCGACGCAGGATGCAGATTGTCTTTCAGGATCCTTATGCAAGCCTGGACCCCCGCATGACGGTAGGGGATATTGTGGGCGAGGCTATTGATATCCATCATCTGGCTGCCAACAAGGCCGAACGCCGTGAAAAAATCATCCATATGCTTGAGAGGGTTGGCTTAAATTCAGAGCATGCCAACCGTTATCCGCACGAATTTTCCGGCGGTCAGCGCCAGCGCGTCGGTATTGCCCGAGCCCTTGCCGTTGATCCGGAATTCATTGTCTGTGACGAGCCGATTTCGGCGCTGGATGTATCCATTCAGGCACAGGTAATCAACATGCTGGAGGATCTGCAGAGAGAATATGGACTGACCTACCTGTTTATAGCCCATGACCTGAGCGTGGTCAAGCATATATCCACCAACATCGGTGTCATGTATCTCGGCAAAATGGTTGAAATGGCGGACAGCAATGAAATTGCCTTCCACAGCTGTCATCCCTATACAAGAAGCCTGATATCAGCTATTCCAATCGCGGACCCCAATACCAGCCGAAAAGCCAAACGGATTGTTCTGCAGGGGGATATCCCCAGCCCGGTGAATCCCCCTTCCGGATGTCATTTCCGGACACGCTGTCCTTATGCGGATACACGCTGTGCAGAGGAAGAACCTGCTTGGAAAGAGATCGGTCCGGGACATTTTTGCGCCTGTCATCATTTGGATAAGGTAAAATAACCCAAGGATACGATCCGTTTTAACCTGTATAAAATCTGCTGTTTCGGACATCCCTTCCGAGCCCCAGGTTTTAATAATTAAAGGAGGATAACTCATGAAAAAGAAAGCATCCCTCATCGCGCTGTTTCTTGTGCTGTGTCTGGTGATGACGGCATGCGGTTCCGGTGCAGCCCCTGCTGCAGCGCCTGCCGCAACCACCGCCCCCGCCGAATCCGCAGCCCCTGCAGCAAAAATCCTGACGGTTCAGGTCGGACCTGATCCGGAAACCCTTGACCCTGCGCTCAACAGTGCAGTTGACGGCGGCAATATGCTGCTGCATCTGTACGAGTGCCTGCTTACCGTTGATCAGGCAGGCGCGATTGCTCCGGGTGCCGCTGAGACCTGGGAATGCTCAGAAGACGGCCTGACCTGGACCTTCCATCTGCGTGACGGCCTGAAGTGGTCGGACGGTTCTGACCTGACCGCGCAGGACTTCGTATACAGCTGGCAGCGTGTTGCCGATCCTGCGACGGCTGCACCCTATGCAGATACGGTTCTCAGCTTTGTTGAGAACTTTGATGCTGTTATCAACGGCAGCGCCAAACCTGATACGCTCGGTGTTTCGGCTCCCGATGCCAAGACCTTCGTCGTGAAGCTGACCAATGCCTGCCCCTATTTTGAAAGCCTTGCTGCTTTTGCAACCCTCAGCCCTGTAAATCAGAAGACCATTGAGGCCAATGGCGACAGCTGGGCAGTCAAGCCCGAGACCTATATCTCCAACGGTCCCTTCATGATCACCGAGTGGGTTCCCGGCAGCCACATCCTGACCTCGGCCAACCCCAACTACTGGAACAAGGACGCTGTGAAGCTCGACGGCATCAAATGGCTGCTGATCGAGGATTCGAATGCTTCCTACAGTGCCTACCAGACAGGCGAAGCACTTATGATCAAAGATGTTCCCACCGAAGAGGTTCCTTCGCTTAAGGGCAATCCCGAATTCCACGTTGATCCCATTCTCGGCACCTATTATCTGAACCTGAACTGCAACGTCGATGCTTTTAAGGACGCCAATGTGCGCAAAGCCATGAGCCTTGCCATCGACCGTGAGTATGTTGCCAACACCCTCATGCAGGGCACCTATCTGCCCGCATGGAACTTCATGGGACCCGGCTGGGCTGATCCTGCCGGCGGCGACTTCATGAGCAATGCCAACGGCGGAAAGCCTTATATCAGTGAGGATTACGAGGCCAACCTGGCCCAGGCTGCGGAACTGATGAAGGCTGCCGGCTATAAAGCCGATCCTGAGAACCCCGATCTGAAGATTACCTATTCTACCAATGACTCCGGCTATCATAAGGTCGTTGCCGAATATCTGCAGGAAGCCTGGAAGCAGATCGGCATCGATGTTTCGGTCGAAATCGTGGAATGGGCATCCTTCACACCGATGCGCCGCGCCGGTGACTATCAGGCAGCCCGCAACGGCTGGGTCGGCGATTACAGTGATCCTTCCAACATGATCGAGCTGCTCTATTCCACCAACGGCAACAACGACGGCAAGTACAACAATCCTGATTTTGACGCTGCCATCGATGCTTCCCGTTCGACCATGGACGTGAAAGAGCGCTCCGCGGCTCTGCATCAGGCAGAGGATATTATCATGGACACCGCAGGATGCGTTCCGGTGGCCTACTACACCGATTTCTATCTGCAGAGTTCGAAGATCGTCGGCAGCTGGCATTCTCCCTATGGCTACTGGTTCTTCATGTTTGCCGACATTGCAGAGTAAAGAAAGAACCTGACCAACGTCGGCCATACCGGAATGGGCTACTTCTTCTTCTGGTATGCCCAGAAGGACTGATCCTTTCGGACAGTCATACGGCGAAACAAGCGGCGCCCCGGGATTTCCCGGGGCGTTTTTGCGGCAAAAGCATCGAAAAGCAGGCCGGGAACGCCTCTCAGGAGTCGCTTGATCAGGCAGCGGACGCGGAAGGTTTCGGTTGCAGTTTTGAGGGGTTTATAGTATAATCACCGAAACGCTGAAAGCTGAAATCAGAAAGTGAAAAACAAAATGGAGAATCAGATTACGGAAAATACAAATACGATGAACCTGCCGATGGTGGCGCTGCGGGGCCTGCTGGTCTTTCCGCAGATGACGGTCTCCATCGACCTCGAGCGCGAGGCCTCGGTGCTGGCGGCAAGTCTGGCCGCGAAGGGAGACCATCTGGTCTTCGTCTGCATGCAGAAGCACCCGGAGGACCCCAGCCCGAGTGTGGAGGGCCTCTATCCCATCGGGACGGTATGCCGCGTCAAGCAGATGCTGCGTCAGATGCAGCAGAGCTACAGCCGCCTGATTGTCGAGGGGCTTTACCGGGCCGAGATGATCGGGGCCGAGATGAAGGACGGCTGCTTCCAGGCGCAGGTCGCGCCCCGCCCGGACCGGAAGGAGCGGGTCAGCGAGGTGCGGAAGGAAGCCATCATCCGCAGCTGCCTCAATGAGTTTCATGAGTATCTGGACCTGGCACATGAGGCGCCGGGAGCCCAGCTGCTGCAGTTTCTGACCCAGCCGAACGAGGACGCGCTGGCTTATTTCATCGCCCAGAACATCGCCGTCAGCCCCGATGAGAAGCAGGAGGTGCTGAACTGCGACTATCCCATCAGACGCTTTCAGATTCTGAGCCGCCTGATGAAGAACGAAATCCAGATCCTGCAGATTGAGAAAGAGCTTTCCGCCCAGGCGCAGGACCAGATGATCGAGAATCAGCGCGAATACTTCCTGCGGGAGGAGCTGCGCGCCATCCAGGCGGAGCTTGGAGAGGAGGACCTGGTCGACGATTTTTCGGATTATGCCGAGCGGATCGCTGCCCTGAATTGTTCGGAAGAGGTCAGGGAAAAGCTCGGGAAGGAGCTGGGGCGCCTGCGCAAGCAGCCCTTCGGCTCGTCTGAGGCGGCGGTGCTGCGCAACTATCTTGACGTATGCCTCGAACTGCCCTGGGGCGTGAAGACCCAGGAGATCGAGGACCTGGCGCTGGCAAGAAAAATGCTGGACGAGGATCACTACGGCCTGGAAAAGGTCAAGGAAAGAGTGCTGGAATATATGGCGGTGCACGTGCTGGCACCCGATGTAAAGGGCGGCATGCTCTGCCTCGTCGGCCCCCCGGGAACCGGCAAGACCAGCATCGCCATGAGCGTCGCGCGGGCGACGGGCCGGAAGCTGGTCCGGGTTTCCCTGGGCGGCATTCACGACGAGGCCGAGATCCGCGGACACCGGAAGACCTATATCGGGTCGATGCCCGGCAGAATCATCAACGGGGTCATCCAGGCAAAAAGCTGCAACCCGCTGATGGTGCTGGACGAGATCGACAAGCTGGGTTCGGACTATCGGGGAGACCCGTCGGCGGCCCTTCTCGAGGCGCTGGACCCCGAACAGAACAGCGCGTTTCGCGATCACTTCCTTGAAGTCCCCTTTGACCTCAGCGAGGTGTTCTTCATCACAACCGCAAACACTGTGACAACTATTCCGCGGGCTCTGCTTGACCGCATGGAAGTGATCGAGCTGTCCAGCTATACGGACGAGGAAAAGCTGCAGATCGCGAAGGCCCATCTGCTGCCGAAGCAGAGGAAAAAGCATGGCCTGAAGGGAAATCAGCTGAAAATCGGGGACGATACCCTGCGTCAGATCATCAGCAGCTATACGCGCGAAAGCGGCGTGCGTCTGCTGGAACGCGAGATCGCGGCGGTCTGCCGAAAGGCGGCCGGCGGGATCGCCGAGGGCAAGTTCAAGTCGCTGACGGTAAAGCCTGAGAAGCTGGAAAAGCTGCTGGGGCCGGCCAAATACAAACCCGATGAAAAACGCAGCGGGTCCACGGTGGGCCTGGTGCGCGGCCTTGCGTATACCGAGGTCGGCGGCGAGGTGCTGGATGTCGAAACGGCGGCGGTGCTCGGCACCGGCAAGGTCGAACTGACCGGCAACCTGGGCGATGTGATGAAAGAATCGGCCAAGGCGGCCATCACCTATATCCGGAGCCGTGCGGACCTGCTGGGCATCGACCCTGAGTTTTACAAGAACAGGGATATCCACATTCATTTCCCCGAGGCGGCGGTACCGAAGGACGGCCCCTCGGCGGGCATCACGATGTGCATCGCACTGATCTCGGCCCTGAGCGGCAGACCGGTACGGGGCGACATCGCCATGACCGGCGAGATCAGCCTGCGGGGAAGGGTGCTCGCCATCGGCGGCCTGCGGGAAAAGACCATGGCCGCGCTGCGCGCGGGGGTAAAAACCGTGATCATCCCGAAGGAGAACGAAGCCGATCTGGAGGAGATCGACCCGCTGGTGCGCGAGAAACTGGAATTTGTCTGCGTAGATCATGCCGATCAGGTGCTGCCGCTGGTGTTTCCGGCGGAGACGAAAACGGCAGAAGGGGAGAAGGCCTGAGATGATGACGGACCTGAACCTGAACCGGGCGGAATTCGTCCGCTCGGCTGCGGCAAAAACACAGTTTATCCACAGCGGGCTGCCGAAGGTCGCGTTTGCGGGAAAATCGAACGTGGGGAAATCGTCGGTCATCAACCGCCTTCTGAACCGGAAGCAGTTTGCGCGCGTGGGCGCAACCCCCGGAAAGACCGTACATGTCAACTATTTCCTCATCGACGGCAGGCTGTACCTGATCGATCTGCCCGGCTACGGATTCGCCAGGGTGCCGCAGAGCGAGAAGGAGCGCTGGGCCAGATTGATGGAGAGCTTTTTTGCGGATACGGAGGCCTGCGACCTCGGCGTGCTGATCGTGGACGCACGCCACCGGCCGACCGAGGCCGACCGCCAGATGGCGGACTGGTACCGCGGCAGCGGGATGGACTTTCTCGTGGCGGCAAACAAAATGGACAAGCTGAAAAAAAGCGAACGCGAGGGGCAACTTCAACTCGTGCGCGAGACCCTGGCGCTCGGCGAAGGGACAGACGTGATTCCCTTTTCCGCCGAGAGCGGGGAAGGGCGCGAGGCGCTCCTGCGCGGCATCCTGAACAGACTGTGATGCGCCTGGACAGACTGGTAAGCGAGGGCAGCGCACTGACGCGCAGTCAGGCCGCCAAAGCGATCCGCGGCGGGACGGTCACGGTCAACGGCGTCCCGGTGTGCAGGCCCGAACAGAGAGTTGATGAAAACACAGACAGGATCTGCCTCGGGGGCAAACCTGTCTGTTATCAGCGTTTTCACTATTATCTGATGGATAAGCCCCTGGGGCTGATCACCGCATCAAGGGACCGGGAGGCCGGAACGGTATTGGACCTGCTGCCGGCAGAGGTCAAAAAGCAGGGGGTGTTCCCGGTCGGGAGACTGGACAAGGATACAAGCGGCCTGCTGCTGCTGACCGACGACGGGGATTTTGCACACCGGGTCATCTCGCCCGGCAGCCATGTGAACAAGATCTATCTGGCCGAGGTGGAAGGGACGCTGCTTCCGGAGACCGTACTGCGTTTTCGGGAGGGCATCGTGCTGAAGGACGGGACGGAATGCCTGCCGGCGAAGCTGGAGATCCTGCGTGAGAGAACATGCCTGGTGACGGTGCAGGAGGGAAAGTATCATCAGGTGAGGAGGATGCTGGCCGCGGCGGGAAACCCGGTCGTGACGCTGCGGCGCCTGCAGATCGGCGCACTCCGGCTCGCGGACAACTCGGAGCCCGGCACCTGGCGCCAACTGAGCGAGGAGGAAAAGGCGAAAGTCTTCTTGTGAATATTGTGCAGGATGAATATTGGAAAAATCGTCAAATTCGACCGGAACGGCGATGCGGTTTTTTGACAAGTATTTCAATTCATCGGAAAAGTTTCACAAAAAAACCGTGCTTTTTCTATTGAAAATTACTCAAATCTGAGGTATGATAAGAAAAGCCTGCTTCTTGATTTGCATTTTCTCTTATCATTTTTGACAAAAGCCGGGAACGGCGGAATGGAGAGTGCCCCATGCCGAGCAGAATTTTTCAGAATGTCATTACACAGATGAAGGACTCGATCGACAGGACCGTAGGGGTGGTTGACGATCAGGGTTATGTGATTGCCTGCAGTGAGCTTGCCTCCATCGGATCCCGGCTGGAGGACTTCCGGCTGCATCAGCTCGATGCTGGGGTCCACGATCTTGTCACGGCCGGAAGGACATATGTCATGCTCTCCTCGGACCGCGGCCAGCTTGTTTATGCCGCTTTCGTCGAGGGGACGGACAGCGTGGCCAAGACGATCTGCGCGATTTCTGCGGTGGCCTTTGACGAAGCGCTGGTCAATTACGAGGAAAAGCATAACCGTGCGGCCTTTGTCAAAAACATCATTTCGGACAACATCCTTCCCGGGGACGTGTATGTCCGGGCGAAGGAGCTGCACTTCATCACGGATGAGCCGCGCACTGTTTTCCTGATCCGGCAGACCGAGAATCCCGACGTGGCAGCGGGTGAGCTGATCAGCAGACAGTTCCCGGACCGTCAGCATGATTTCGTGCTGAACATCAATGAAAACGACATTGTTGTTGTGAAATCTCTCCAGCCCGATACGGAAAAGGAAGAGATTCATGCCATCGCCGAAAAAATCGAAAAGACGCTGTATGAGCAGCTGGGCATTCGCTGCGTCATCGGCATCAGCACCGAGGCAAGACACCTGCGGGAGCTGGCCGACCGGTACAAGGAGGCACAGGTCGCCATCGACGTCGGCCGTGTCTTCGAAAACGATAAAACGATCATCCACTACGAAAGCCTGGGCCTGGGCAGAATCATCTATCAGCTGCCGACGACCCTGTGCGAGATGTTCCTGAACGAGGTGTTCAAGAAAAACCCGATTGAAACCCTCGATGACGATACGCTCGAGACGATCAACCGCTTCTTCGAAAACAATCTTAACGTTTCCGAAACATCGCGGAAACTTTATGTTCACAGAAATACATTAGTCTACCGTCTGGAAAAAATCAAGAAAATCACCGGTCTGGATCTGCGTGAATTTGACCACGCCATCGTGTTCAAGGTTGCCATGATGGTCAAGCAGTATCTGGATTCTCTCAACACGGCGAGGTACTGAGAAATCGGAGAGTCGAGGTAGTTTATGGTTCAGATGAAAGACGTCACGAAGATCTACGACAGCAGCGGCACGGTCGCGCTGGACGGGGTCAACCTGACGATTAACGAAGGGGAATTTGTCTTCCTGGTCGGTCCGTCCGGATCGGGGAAGTCTACCCTGATGAAGCTGATCACCGGCGAGATCCGCGCGACCGCCGGTGAGATTGTTGTCAATGATTTTGACATGATGAAGATCAAAATGCGGAAGATGTCCAAGGTCCGCAGAACGCTGGGCGTGATTTTCCAGGATTTCCGCCTGATCGAGAACATGACGATCTATGACAACGTGGCCTTTGCCATGCGCGTCGTCGGCGCAAAGAGCAAGAATATTGCCAAACGCGTGCCCTACGTGCTGGAGCTGGTTGGGCTGGAGGGGCGCGAGTCGCGATTCCCGAATGAGCTTTCCGGCGGTGAGCAGCAGCGTGTGGCCATCGCGAGGGCCCTGGTCAACAACCCGCGCATGATCGTCGCGGATGAGCCGACCGGCAACCTGGACCCGGTACGCAGCCTGGAACTGATGCTGCTGTTTGAAAAGATCAACGAGATGGGTACGACGATTCTCGTTGTGACGCACGAAAAGGAACTGGTAAACGCGTTTTCCAAGCGCGTGATTACCATTGACGAGGGCCATGTCGTGAGTGACGACGGGGAAGAGTATTACAGTTATGAGCTTGAGTAAGGGACTTTATCTGATTCGCGAAGGCTTCCGCAGCATCAAAACGCACGGCTTCATGTCCTTCGCCTCGGTGGCGATCATCACCGCCTGCCTGATTATCATCGGCAGCATCACGCTTCTGTCGCTGAATATCGACAAGCTGATCGCAGACCTGGAACAGCAGAATGAAATCGTCGCGTTCGTGGACGAGAGCATCACCGATGAAGAGACGGCAAAGGCGCTGGAGAGCAGCATTCTGGCTGTCGGGAATATTGAAAGCGCCGAGTTCGTCTCACGCGAGAACGCCATGAAGAACTTCATGAGCAAGTATGACGACCGCCTGATGGAGGGAATCGACGCATCGGTGTTCCGGCACCGTTTTGTCCTGCACCTGACGGATATCTCACAGATGGCGGAGACCAAAAAGGCGCTGGAAGCGGTGCCCGGGATCCTGAAGGTCAATGCCCAGATCGAATACGCCGACCGCTTTGTGCGTGTGCGCAATATCGTGAGCGTGATTTCGCTGATCCTGACGGCGGTGCTGACCTTTGTGTCGTTCTTTATCATGTCGAACACCATCAAGCTCACCACCTACGGACGGCGTGAGGAGATCGCGATCATGAAGATGGTCGGCGCGACCAACGCCTTTATCCGCACCCCCTTTGTCATCGAGGGCCTTATCCTCGGCCTGCTGGGCGGTCTGTTCGGTTTCCTGATCCAGTGGCTGCTCTACACGCTGCTCAACAGCAGCCTGATGGACACGCTGACGGGGAGCTTTGTCACGCTTGTGCCGTTCAAGACGGTGATGTGGCCGCTGCTGGCGGCTTTCCTGGGGATCGGCGTGCTGATCGGCGTCTTCGGCGGCCTCAACGCAATCCGCAACTATCTGAAGGTGTAAGTGCATGAAGAGAAAGAAAATCATTTCCGTCATCGCGGTGATCATGGCGATCCTGATGGCCCTCTCGCTGGTTGCCAGCGTCATCCCCAGCGTCTTCGCTGTGTCGCAGTATGACATAGACCAGCTGAAAAAGAAAAAGGAAGAGCTGTCGGCAAAGGTCCAGGAGGCCGAAGAGCGCGTCAACGTGCTGAAGGATGAGCAGGCAAACGTGCTGGACCAGAAAACGGCTCTGGAGGAGAAGAACGAAGCGGCAAAGGAATCTCTGCAGATCGTCGGAGAGGAGATCGCCGCCTACGACGAGATCATTGCCGAAAAGACGGTGGAGCTGAATGCAGCCCTGGACCGCGAACAGGTCCAGCTCGACAAGTACCGCACCCGCGTGCGGGCCATGGAGGAGAGCGGCGGCTACAACATCCTCAACGTGGTGATGAGCTCCAGCGACTTCAATGAATTCCTGACCGCGCTGGATGACATGGAAAAAATCATGAACGCCGACCGCGATCTGGAGGACCAGTATATCGCAGCCCGCGAAGAGGCCGAGGCGGTCAAGGCCGACTATGAGGCGGTCAAGGCCGACTGTGAAGCCAAGCAGGAGGTCCTGCGCGAGGAGCAGGCGGGCATCGAGGAAAACATCCGCCAGACCGAGCAGGAGCTCGCCGCACTGGAAGACAAGCTGGAAGAGGCGATACAGGCCTACGAGGAATTCCAGGCAGCCGAGGAAGAGGCGGCCGGACAGATCGCCGCCATGATCGCGGCCTATGAAGAGGAAAAGGCGGCGGCCAGAGCCGCGGCACAGATCGCCGCCGCGCAGGCTGCGCAGGCCGGGGCCCAGCAGGGCGGCGGAGAAGGCGATGAAGGCGGTTCAGCCACCGGGAACCTGGGCCTGAACCCCGGTGCTGCGACAGGCACCGGCAGCCTGTCCTGGCCGGCGCCCTTCAGCACGCGTGTGACCAGCCGCTACGGGACCCGTTCGGACCCCTTCACCGGCGAGAGCCGCTCGCACAGCGGCATTGACATCGACGGCTACGGCTGCGAGGGGTCGGCGGTCACCGCCGCAGACGGCGGCACGGTCATCACGGCGACCTACAATGACGGCTACGGCAATTATATCATCATTGACCACGGCAACGGCATGCAGACCCTGTATGCCCATATGTCGGGCCTCGCAGTGGGCGAGGGCTCCAGCGTCTCCCAGGGGCAGACCATCGGCTATGTCGGGGCCACAGGCCGCGCAACCGGAACGCACCTGCATTTCGAGGTCTTTGTCAACGGCAGCCGGACCGACCCGGCGGGCTATTTCGGCGGCCTTAGCTATTACAACTGCTGAACAGCAAAGCCTTCCCGCAAGGCGGAAGGCTTTCATCTTTGCCACGAGGTGTATGATCCATGCCAAGATTCCTGCAGCGGCTGCTGCGCAACATCGGCAGGTTCTTTTCCGGTCTGCTCGGGCTGGGGATCCCGCTGTGGTTTGTCCTGCTTCTTCTTGTCGGCACATTCGTCGGAACCCGCGTCGTCACAACAAACCGGGTCATCCGGGCTGTCGGCGGCAAGGAAGACTATGAGGAAGCGCAGCGCTATATCGAAATCAAGGACATCATAGACGAAAAGTACATCGATCAGGTCGACCGCAAGAGCATGGGCTACTCCGCGGCAACGGCCATGGTCTCAGGCCTGGGGGATCCCTGGAGCCGCTTTCTCACAGACGATGAGTACCGCACCTATCAGCTGTCCTCGTCCAACGAGTATTCCGACATCGGCATGAGCCTCGTGAAGGATTCCAGCGGAGGCTTTCAGGTCGTCACGGTCATGCCGGATTCCCCGGCGGCCAAATCGGGCGTGGTGGTCGGCATGATCATCATGGCCGTGGACGGCGAGGATGTGACCGGCATGAGCACGGACCAGGTGAGAACGCTGATCCGCTCAAAGCTGAGCAGCAAGTTTGCCCTCACCATCCCGGGCATGTCGGAACCGCTGGAGGTCGACTGTACGACGACCAACACCGAGGCGATCACCTTCCGTCTGGAGAAGACGGGCGCGGGCTATGTGCAGATCCACAACTTTGAGGCCGGCAGCGGCCAGGCCGCGGTGGACGCGGTGGAATACCTGCTGTCGCAGGGCGCAACGGCACTGGTCATCGACGTGCGTGAAAACGCAGGCGGACTGACCACCGAGGCGGCGATCTTCCTGGACTATCTGCTGCCGGCGGGCCGCCTGTTCTCGGACATCAGCAAGGACGGCACGGAACGCGTCACCGAGTCGGACAGCATGAGCCTCGAGCTTCCGATGGTGGTCCTCATCAACGGGGGCAGCTTCCGTGAAGCGGAGCTCTTTGCCCAGGTGCTGAAGGACTATCACTGGGCGACCCTGATCGGAGAGCCCACCACCGGCAACACCCGTACCCAGGAGACCATTGTCCTGACGGACGGCAGCGCCCTGCGCCTGTCGACGCACAGCCTGCTGTCGCCGGCCGGTATCGACATTGCAGCGGCGGGCGGCGTCATTCCCGACATGATCGTGTTCAACCGGGACGCCTCGGCCACCGGCACCACCGAGGGCACTGTCGGCGGTGAAGAAGGCACTGCGAGCACCTCGGACGATACCCAGCTGATGGAAGGCCTGCGGTATCTGAGCTGAGATCGGGCAATTGACAAATAGGATTACAGACACTGTTGTATATTGAAGGAGAGAAAAGACATGGCCAATTCGAATTCCAACCGTTACAAGATGAGTCTCGAGCGTCTGGAGGAGCTCAAGAAGGAACTGGACTATATGGAGACCGTCCGTGAAAAGGAAGTCTCCGAGCAGATCAAGGAGGCGCGCAGCTTCGGCGACCTTTCTGAAAACAGCGAGTATGACGAAGCCAAAACAGAACAGGGCAAGCTCTATTCCCGTATTGCGGAATACAAGGACCTGATCGAGCACGCCGAGATCGTGGACAACGTCGACCACAACCTTCCCAGAGACGCGGTGACGCTTGGCAGCATCGTCGTCGTGAAGGATCTGGAAGAGGACGCCGAAGACCGGTATGAGATCGTCGGCTCTCAGGAGGCAAACCCGCGCGAAGGACGCATCTCGGACGATTCGCCCGTCGGCAAGGGCCTGATCGGCCACCGCGCCGGGGAAAGCCTGAGCATTCCGGTTCCCTCGGGCGAGATCCGTCTGCAGATTGTCTCGGTTGAGAATACCTGAGGTGACAGCCATGCAGGATGAACATCAGGCGCCGGAGCAGTCCCTGAGCGAGCTGCTGCAGATCCGCCGGGACAAGCTGACGGCCCTGCAGGAAGCGGGCAGAGATCCCTTCCGCGAGACGCGCTTTGATCGCACAGCCACTTCGGCTGAGATTCTCGGCAGCTTCGACGAATTTGAAAACAAGACCGTCTCGGTAGCCGGGCGCATCATGTCCAAACGGGGCATGGGCAAGGCGATCTTCTGCCATATTCAGGACAGGGAAGGGCAGATCCAGCTCTATATCCGCAAGGATGCGGTCAGCGAGCAGGAGTTTGCCGATTTCCGCAAATACGATGTCGGCGACATCATCGGTGTGACCGGCTATGTCTTCCGCACGCAGACGGGCGAGATCACCGTGCATGTCGAGCATGTGACGCTGCTGACCAAGTCCCTGCGCCCCCTGCCCGAGAAGTATCACGGGATGACCAACACCGACCTGCGCTACCGTCAGCGCTATGTCGACCTGATCATGAACCCCGAGGTACGGGCCACCTTTATCACACGCTCGCACATCATCTCCGCCATCCGGCGCTATCTGGACGCACAGGGCTTCCTCGAGGTCGAGACGCCCATGCTGGTCCTGAATGCCGGCGGCGCGGCGGCGCGGCCCTTTGAGACCCATTTCAACGCGCTTGATCAGGATCTGAAGCTGCGCATCTCGCTGGAGCTTTATCTCAAGCGTCTGATCGTCGGCGGGCTGGAAAAGGTCTACGAGATCGGGCGGGTCTTCCGCAACGAGGGGATGGATACCAAGCACAATCCCGAATTCACCCTGATGGAGCTTTATCAGGCCTATACCGATTTTCACGGGATGATGGACCTGACCGAGAATCTCTACCGCCACGTGGCGCAGGAGGTCCTGGGGACCACCGTCATCACCTATAACGGCACCGAGATCGACCTTGGCAAGCCTTTCCGGCGCATCACGATGACCGAGGCCGTAAAGCAGTACAGCGGCGTGGATTTTGCCGCCATCGAAAGCCTCGAGGAAGCCCGGGCGGCGGCAAAGGCACACGGCATCGAATATGCCGAAAGGCATCAGAAGGGCGACATCCTGAACCTGTTCTTTGACGCCTATGTGGAAGAGCACCTGATTCAGCCGACCTTCCTGACCGAGCACCCGGTCGAAATCTCGCCCCTGACCAAGCGCAAGCCGGACGACCCTGCGCACGTGGAACGCTTTGAGCTGTTCATCAACGGCTGGGAGATGGCCAATGCCTATTCCGAGCTGAACGACCCCATCGACCAGCGCGCGCGCTTCCAGGCGCAGGAGGAGATGCTGGCTAAGGGCGACGAAGAGGCGAACACCACCGACGAGGACTTCCTGAACGCGCTGGAGATCGGTATGCCCCCCACGGGCGGCATCGGCTACGGCATCGACCGCCTGTGCATGCTGCTGACCGACTCGGCCGCCATCCGCGACGTCCTGCTGTTCCCGACGATGAAACCACTCGAAAATTGAGAACTTTTAAGCAAAAAAAAACAAGCGACTAAATGAGTTAAAAACCAAATAACGAGAACTTTTAGTCCAAAAACATTACAATTTAGCTTTTGCGTATAAGAGACGGCTCCAAACAATGAGAGTCGTCTCTTTTATACTGTAGTAAGCAGAATCCAAGACAAGGAGATTAAACAATTACAACAGGAATCCAGGCTAAATGAATAAATTTCATAGAATTGTTGAACTTTTAGTGGAAAACAAGAATGCTGGAACGCCAGAAATTATATCTGTACAAATTTTCCGTTAGAAACCCCATAATACAGCCTTTTTCTCCCCATTTTGCCATGTTTTTAACGGTTTACACAGGATTTACAGATATATACACAAAAAGTATCACGAGGTTTCACATTATTTTTTATATCTTGTCACAACATATTATAACTTGACATACCTGTGTCTGTTTAACTTTTTGATAAAGTAGAAGATCTCTGACACAGAGTGGTTTTCACTTATTGTGCGCAAATGCTGAACCGAAACGTTTTCTGTTGTGATTAGCGTTGAAACATGTTGACGATTGCTTAGCTATACGGTAAAATACGATCGTAAGAAAAACGTATGAAAAACAGCGGAAGAAACATGGAGATGCAGAGTAAGCAGTATTATATGTGGCTGCCAAACGTCTGTGTTAAATCCGCATAAGGAGATCAAGGTATATGTCAGAGCAGATAAAATCCAAAGAACGCGTGGCAGATCACGGAGAAGTGTTCACTGCAGAACGTGAAGTAAATGCCATGTTGGATCTGGTAAAACAGGAAACGGAACGCATTGAAAGTCGATTTCTGGAACCTGCCTGCGGCACAGGTAATTTTTTGGCTGAAGTGCTCCGCAGAAAACTGGCAGTAGTCCGCAGGAAATATCAGAGCAGCCGTTCCGATTACGAGAAATACGCAGTGCTGGCGGTATCGTCGATCTACGGCGTGGATCTGCTTGATGACAACGTTCGGGAATGCCAGGAGCGCCTGTTCAAGATCTGGCAGTCAGAATACCATGATGTCTGCAAGAACGACGCTTTGAGAGATTGCGAGGACGCTGTAAGGTACATTCTTCAGCATAACATTCTTTGTGGGAATGCTCTTACTATGCTATGTGTTGATGCAGACGGCAATGATACCAAAGAGCCGATCATCTTCGCCCAGTGGGATCTGATGACCGGCGATCTGATGAAACGCAGAGATTATCGCTTCGATGAACTGATGAAAACGCAAGAGAAACAGATGGACATGGATATGTGGATGGGCGACTGGGAATATGATGACGAGACCGATGCATGGATCCCTGCCCCTATCCGCGAATATGCTCCGATAAACTACTGGGAGGTTCAGCATGGAGAGTATTAAACCTGCGCTCGTCCGCATTCACGATGTGAAGTTGGATGACGATTATATACAATGGATACAGGATGTAAAGCAGCGGTTTCGCAAAACACAAATCAAGGCTGCTGTAAAGGTAAATTCCGAACAATTGCTCTTCAATTGGCAGCTTGGACGGGATCTTGTTATCCGAAAGGCAGAAGAAAAGTGGGGCAGTGGAATCGTCGAGCAGGTGAGTTTGGATCTGCAGGCTGCGTTTCCGGATGTGAAAGGCTTTTCCGCCAGAAATTTGTGGAATATGAAAAAATGGTACAGCTTTTATGCTGTTCCGGAATCCACAGCTCTCATTTCCGATTTGAACCAGATCGTAGAGCATGATCAGGAAAAACTGCAACAAGTTGCTGCAGAAATCCCATCTGAAAAACTGCAACAGGTTGTTGCAGAATATCCGTTTCCCATTGCATTTGGCTATGTTCCATGGGGACATCATCTGGAGATCATCACGAAATGTTCGTCCATAGCGGAAGCGCTGTTTTATATCCGGCGTACGATCGAAGCTGGCTGGAGCCGCAGCGCATTGGAAAACAGCATGCAGGCAGATATCTACCATAAAACAGGCACGGCGGTCACAAACTTTGATGAGAGGCTTCCTGCGCCACAGAGTAAGCTTGCCCAGGAACTCCTGAAAGAAAACTACGATTTGGGCTTCATTACTCTGCCGAACGAACATGACGAGACAGACCTGGAAACGGCCATCGAACAGAGAATGACCCGATTCCTTCTGGAACTGGGCGATGGCTGGGCTTTCGTAGGGCGGCAGAAAGAAATCATTGTTTCCGGGAAAACAAGAAAAATCGATCTCCTGTTTTATCATATTTATCTGAGATGCTATGTTGTGATCGAACTGAAGGTGAAAGCCTTTGAACCGGAATTCGCGGGCAAGCTGAATTTCTATGTCAACGCTGTAAACAGGCTGATCCGCCGCGACAGTGACAATCCTACCCTTGGCCTGTTGATCTGCAAAGATATGGATCGTACCGAAGTGCAGTTGGCATTTCAGGGGATCACGACGCCGATGGGCGTCGCTACATATGACAATGTAAAGATCAAAGAAATCCAGGACTACCTGCCTACAGTTGATCAGATCCAGGAGCAGATCGAAATCGCAGAAGCAGAGTTTCATATGAACCGACGGATAAAGGAGGAAATCCAGCATGGAGAACATATTTGAACGCTTGTATAAGCCGGACGTGCTTTCCTGCCTGGCAGACCTGTCAAACGACGAAGTCTTTACACCGCCTGAAGTAGCAAACAAAATGCTTGATCTGCTGCCGCAGGAGCTATTCAGGAATAAAGAAACCAAGATTCTGGATCCGGCCTGCAAAAGTGGTGTCTTCCTTCGTGAAGCTGCAAAAAGATTCATCGCAGGGGAACGCGACCAGTTTGATTCGCTTGAGGAATGCTTAGACTGGATCTTCAAAAACCAGCTATATGGTATTGCGATTACAGAGCTGACCTCGCTTCTATCCCGCCGCAGCATCTATTGCAGCAAATACCCAAACAGCCCGTTTTCAATCGTGGATTTCGGTGAAGACGATGTGCAGGGGAACATCATGTTCCATCGTATACAGCATAATTGGGTCGGTGTAGATGACGATAAAAAGTGCTCTTGGTGTGGAGCAAGCGCAAAAAAATATGAAAGGCCTGCAGATCTTGAAACACATGCATATGAATGGATTCATACTGTAGATCCGGAGGATATTTGGAACATGAAATTTGACGTAATAATCTCGAACCCGCCATATCAGCTTTCTGATGGGGGAAATAATGCAAGTGCAATTCCCATTTACCATAAGTTTATTGAACAAGCAAAAAAACTAAATCCTCGTTATATGACTATGATTATTCCATCGCGCTGGTATGCAGGCGGGCGCGGCTTAGATAAATTCAGAAATGCTATGCTAGCAGACAAGAGTTTAAGAGAACTCTATGACTATGCAAATTCCGACGAGTGTTTTCCAGGCGTAGATATTTCTGGCGGAATATGTTATTTCCTGTGGGATCGAGAGTATTCAGGAAAGTGTAAGATAGTGAACATTGATGGCAGTAAGATGAACGAAGCCTATCGGGATTTAGATCAATTTCCAATTCTTATCCGCTCTAACCTTGCAGTATCTGTCGTTGAAAAGATTCTCAGCCGTGGTGAAGAAAACTTGGCAAAATACGTAAGTCCTCAAAGACCATTTGGGTTAAGAACCTATGCGCGCCCTGATGAAGTGGGTGAGTTGACACTTCGGTGGAATGGTGGACGCGGTCCTTTACAGCGCGAGAAGGTTACAGTTGGCGAGGAAAACATCGATAAATGGAATGTTATTGTATCTCGGGTGTTTTATGAGCATGGCGGAAAAACTGATAAAAACGGGCAGAATCGAGTGCTTTCCATCTTAGAGCTGCTTGGACCTAAGGAGGTATGCAGCGAGACATATGTGGTTGTAATGAGCTTCGACAACCAAACTGAAGCAGAGAATCTTTACAACTATCTTAAAACCAAATTTGCAAGATTTATGATTTTGCAGGCTACTTCTTCGATAATGATTACTAAAAACGCGTTTATATTCCTTCCGGTTCAAGATTTCAAGAAGCCTTGGAACGATGAAGCATTATACTCCAAGTACAATTTAACAGAAGATGAAATCGATTATATTGAATCTGTGATTCGCCCAATGGAGCTTTCTGGAGGTGATGAGTAAAAAATGCCTGATATCTTTGACAAATATGCTCATCAACGTCCAGATATTAACCCGACTGTATACGTCTACGAAGATACCAACCCGATTTACAAAGGATATCTGAAAGTAGGTTATACAGCCCGGCCTGTTATCGAACGCATTGAGGAGCAGTACCCAACACTCAGACCGGCGACTGGAAGGCCGTTTCAAATTCTGCATTATGAATCAGCGCTTTATGCGGATGGCGGATCATTCACGGATAAAGACGTTCACAAAGCATTGAAACGGCGCGGTCTGCTGCCGGCGCTTTCCGCGGACGGAAAAGAGACCGAGTTCTACAAATGCACATTGGATCAGGTCAAAGCCGCGATTATTGCGGTCAAGACCCATTCCGACAATGCAGAAAACCGTACGTGGACATTCAAAATGCGGCCTGAGCAGGAGAGGGCCGTCAAACAGACAGCGGCATATTTCTTCCGGGAAACCATGGCCAATCCTGCCAAAACAGCCAAATTCCTCTGGAACTGCAAGATGCGTTTTGGAAAGACCTTTGCAACGTATGAGCTTGCCAAACGCATGAAAATGCAAAAGGTTCTCGTTCTCACCTTCAAACCGGCGGTTGAAGACGCCTGGGAAGAGGATCTGATGAACCATGTGGATTTCAACGGCTGGCAATTCTACTCGCGCAAAACAGAAATGGAAACCGGAAAGACACCGGATAAACTGGATCAGAAGCGCCCGATCGTCTGTTTCGGCAGTTTCCAGGATTACCTCGGGACAAACGATGCTGGCGGAATCAAAGCGAAGAATGAGTGGGTTCACGCCACAAATTGGGATCTGGTGGTTTTTGACGAGTACCATTTTGGCGCATGGCGCGAAAACGCGAAAAAACTCTTCCTGATGGAAGATGAAGACTCCTACGATACGCTGGATATCGAGAAGTATAAAGCTGAAGAGGCAGACAACGCGTATAATGAATCATTCCTGCCGATTACGACCAAGTATTATCTCTTCCTGTCCGGCACACCTTTCCGTGCTCTGAACAATGGCGAGTTCATGGAGGATCAGATCTTCAGTTGGACCTATTCCGATGAACAGCGGGAGAAAGAAAACTGGAAAGGTCCGGGTGAAAACCCGTATGCTGCACTTCCGCGCATGGTTCTGATGACATACAAGATGCCGGATGATATTCGCAGCATTGCCTACAACAGCGATATCAATGAGTTTGATCTCAATGAATTCTTCAAAGCTGCGGTAGAGAAAGAACATCCGGTTACAGAGGCCAAGTTTATTCATGAATCATCGGTCCAGAAGTGGCTTAACCTGATTCGCGGCGCTCATGCGTCTGCGACCCGGGACGATATCCTTTCAGGCAACGCGGACAAGCCGGCCATGCCTTTCTCTGATGCAAGACTTCTCAATCTGCTGACCCATACATTCTGGTTCCTCCCGAGTGTAGCGTCCTGCTATGCCATGAAGAATCTGCTTGCGGACAGGGCGAATACGTTCTACCATGACTACACGGTAAATGTGTGCGCCGGAGCTGAGGCGGGGATCGGCCTGGCAGCGCTGGCGCCTGTCAGGAGATCCATGGATCCTGCATTGGAGACAAAATCGATCACACTTTCCTGCGGCAAATTGACCACCGGTGTCACGGTAAAACCCTGGACCGGCATCTTCATGCTTCGAAACCTGTCATCACCTGAAACATACTTCCAGGCTGCGTTCCGCGTGCAGTCGCCATGGACGATGAAAAATGAAGACGGTACGACCGAGATCATGAAGCAGGAATGCTATGTTTTTGACTTTGCTATCGACCGAGCTCTCCGCCAGGTTGCCGACTACAGCTGCAAGCTTGATGTGAAGGAATCTAACCCGGAGAAAAAAGTCGCGGATTTCGTGAACTTTCTGCCGGTTCTGGCCTATGACGGAAGCAGAATGACCGCTGTTTCCGCTGCGGATATTCTGGATATGACGATGGCCGGCACGTCAGCCACATTGCTCGCGCGCCGTTGGGAATCCGCGTTGCTGGTCAACGTGGATAACGAGACACTGGAAAAAATCCTGAACAGTCCGGAAGCGCTGAAAGCTTTGGAGAACATTGAAGGGTTCCGCTCTTTGCGCGGAGATATCGAGACGATCATCAACAAGTCGAACGCGGTAAAGAAGCTCAAGAGCAAAGAAAAACTGACCAAGAAAGAAAAAGAGCAGCTGACGCAGGAAGAGAAGGAATACAAATCCAAGAGAAAACAGATTCAGGAAAAGCTGATCAAGTTTGCAACGCGTATTCCGATCTTCATGTATTTGTCTGATTTCCGCGAGATGTCCCTGAAGGATGTCATCACGCAGTTTGAACCGGCCCTTTTCCGGAAAGTGACTGGTTTGACCATAAAGGATTTTGAATTGCTCGTTTCCCTTAACGTGTTCAATGACGCTGTTATGAACGACGCAGTATATCATTTCAAGCGTTATGAAGACTCCTCCCTGGAATACACGGGTATCAACAAACACGCTGACGATGAGAACGTTGGCCTGTTCAGCACGGTAATCTCCAAAGACGAGTATAATCGTATGGACGAGCTGCAGAGACAGTCTATGGCATCAAAGGCAAGGCGTGCTGAGGAGAAAGAAAAACGTGAATCCAAAGTTGTATCGTATAGCAAAGAAGCCGATAAACGGTCAAAACCGCCTGCAAGCAAGCCTGTTGAAGTCAAGGCAGAGGCATATCCCAAGCCTGTAATCGAACCGCCGATGCCCAAAGCCGCTGAGCCAGTCGTGCCCCCTGTGTCCTCTACACTTGCCGCAGCCACGCAGCCGGAAATAAAGCCGGCGGTAGTCCCGGTTGATACTTCCGTCTTTGATGAAGGAACGAGAATCACACATAAGAAATTCGGTCCTGGTATCATTACCGGCATAAGTGCGCCTGATCGCCATGGCGAGTATATGGTCAGCGTGAAGTTCGACTCCGGTGCAGAAAAGCGTTTCATGGGACCTGCTGTTTTCGAAAAACGCTTTCTGGAAAAGGAGGGCTGATCAATGTCTCGTTCGAAGAAAGACGCCAAGTTCCTCAACATGAAACTGGATCGGGAAATATACGATCTGCTTGAAAAGTTCTGTGATGAGACGGGTATGACCAAGACAATGGCGACGGAAAAGATCATGGATCAGTTTTTTGAAAAGTACTTTGATCGGCCAGAAGAGGAACGGAAGATTTTCAGATAGACGATTGGAGAGATATTAATGGCAAGTAAGATTTGCAAAATTGTATATTTTGATGAGGAGTCTGTCACTGACTACGTCCAAATTATCGCAGGGGGCGAAATGGAAACAACCACCGAGCTTTTAAAATCAAGAGAAGGAGCAGGGTCACAAAAAGTCGAAGCTTCTGGAAAAACCGGTATTAGCGGGGTGTTTAAAGCCCTTTTAGGATGGGAGGCCACAGCTGGTGGTGAGGTTTCTGCTGGCCTTTCATTTAACAGCAATAAGATGGTAAGGAATATTGTAAAAAACACTATATTGACAGATTTCTTACGCATTCTGGATGAAGAAGAAGCGAAGAAAAGCGCCTCTAAAACCAATAGGGGAGCAATAAAAAAGTTCGAAGGATATATTATTTCTGCCGAAAAGGATTCTTTGTCATACATGGTTATGGTCTCGCCATACTTGTCTATGCTGAGAGGAGCATCTGTACCCGCAGGTGAATATAATATTGCCATTGATAAGTTGGAAAATGTTCTGAAGAGCGCAAAAGGATATTACGAGTTTGTTGGAACAAGAGGAAGAAGTAAGGTTATTCTTCGATTCAACATTAATTCATTCAAAAACGGCTACACTATATCTGATCTACTGAAGATGAATCTGAGTATTTATGCAATCAAAGTCGGTAGAACAACTCTTGACATGCTGAATGTCAATAAAGAGCTTGATATGGATGTATCAATCATTCCAAAAGACAATCCAACTTACGTGGAAGAAACGGAATCAGAGGATGAGAATGTCGGACGAAAAGGATTAGACGTGTTTGATGTGCTGCTTGCGGGGGTTGAATCAGATGACGGATAAAGTTGTCATTTTCACTGGATCCAAACGAGACTTTGATCTCTTTTTAAAAAGCAATATAAGTGAATGTGAAGAAACCATGCCGTTTATGGAACTTATTCAGCATTATAATGCTCGATTAAGACCTAATGAAAGCGGTGTTAGAGAAGAAGCGCTTTCAAAGAAGATAAAGGTAGAAAACTGTATAGTACGATCTGACGATTACGGGTCGGTTTTACCGCATGTGTTGCCTAACTTTACAAATATTGTTACACTCAATCATGATATTGGCACTCTTTATGTGCAGAATCCTCCACGCCGCGTCATTGAGTCCTTAAAAGCTGGCTATGGTGATAAAATTGAGTATTATGAGAGCGATTATCCAGAACTAACAAGACAAGCCCTCGAAAAAGTATTCTTTTCACTTAACTCTGACGTCTTAGGGCAAGAAGATTGCAAAAAGCAAATTCTTAGCGGAATGTATCGACTTACAACAGGATGTTCTTCAAAACCAGTTGTACTTATGCTATATGGTCCATCAGGTGTTGGGAAAACAGAAAGTGCTAAGAGCATAAGTAAAACACTTGGCGGAGAGTTGCTAAGGGTTCAGTTTTCTATGATGCAAACGCAGGAAGCGTATGATTATGTGTTTGGTGCAGAACATTCAAAAAGTAGTTTCGCTCGAGATATGATGGGTAGAGAATCAAATGTTATCCTAATTGATGAATTTGATAAGGTTAATCCATTGTTCTATAATGCTTTCTATGAATTGTTCGACGAAGGACGGTATGTTGATACCAACTACAATGTGAATCTGGGGCAGGCAGTTTTTCTTCTAACATGTAATTTTGAAAGTGAAACTGAGATAAAAAAAATCCTTGGCCCAGCTATGTTTTCGAGGATTGGTTGCTGTATAAAGTATGCAGATTTATCTACAGAACAGAAGCAAGAAATCATTGAAAGATGGTATCAAAACATTCTTGAAGTACTAAAAGAAGATGAAAGATCATTTATCAAAGAAACCAATATTCGAGAATGGTTCCTGAAGAATGCGGAAAGATATGATAATATACGAATTCTTAAAACAAAGCTCGAAAATGCTGTTTTTGAAAAATTGACCGATCATTTTATCATCAAGATTATAGATTAATGCTAATCAGTCATCTGTATAATGTTGTGCTTTAACTCATGGAGAACCGCTTGACTGTTTTGCGACTGAGGGCGTACAGTCGTTGTTCTTGATAAGGAGATGTATCAGTGAAAGGCGTACGAGAAGAAAATGAACCGATTAATGTGCCGATCTGGCACAAGGCTAACCTAACGATAAAAGAGGCAGCAGCTTATTCCAGAATTGGGGAGAACTCGATTCGGGAAATGCTCAAGTATGAAAATGTATGCATTTCTTTTCAGGTTGGAAACAGGAGGCTTATCAATCGCGAACTGTTTGACGATTATATCAAGAGGCTCTGCTGCGGGAGGCTATGATTGATGACAATCAATAAGTTGGTTATCCAGAATTATAAGCTTATCAGGGATATAGTCATCCCTCTGAACTCAAGCATTAACATCTTTGTAGGCGAAAACGATGCAGGAAAGAGCACAATTCTTGAAGCGCTTTCGGTTCTCACCACAGGAAAGCTTAATGGATATGCTTTTGAAAAACAGCTGAAGGCAAATCTGTTTAACAGCAAAACACGACAGGAATACGTAACAGCCGTAACTGCTGGACAAACTCCAGCTCCACCTAAGATCGTTTTCGAGGCATATTTTGATGGAGATGCGGATTTCAAGGGTAGTAACAATACGCTTTCAGAAGATGCTGTGGGTATCAATATTACAGTAAAGATTGCTGATGCCAACACACCTATATATCTGAAGATGCTGGAATCCGGCGACGTGAAGGACATACCGATTGAGCTGTACACAGTAGATTATCATTACTTCAGTGGTGCTACAGTTTCTTTCAGATATGGACCGTTTAAGAGTGTGTTCATAGATACAACTCGGAAAGAATACTCTGGAATCGTTGATCACTTTGTCTCTGATAGCATAACTGAAAACTTATCTGCTGAGCAGCTTCGAGATCTGGCGATTGCTTACAGCCGTAGCAGACGTGAGTTCCATGATGATGATACAGTTAAGACGCTAAACAAAGCGGTAAAGTCAGTAATACAGGGGCGGAGTGTTTCACTGGGACTCCGTGAAGATGAGGTAGAGGCTTGGAAGAAACAGCTATCGATTGTTGTGGATGAAATCCCGTTTGAACATCTGGGCTTCGGAACACAAAATACCTTGAAAATTGAGCTCGCATTGCGAAATGCTGAGGAACAGGCAAATGTAGTTCTGATGGAGGAACCGGAAAACAATCTCTCCTTTACCAACATGGCAAAGCTTGTGGATCATGTCTCGGCCTCGACAGGAAAACAGGTTTTCATATCAACTCATAGTAGTTACATTGCAAACAAACTTAACCTTGAGAATGTCATATTGGTTAGTGGAGGAAATGTCATGTCATATAAGACCCTTCCTACCGATACGAAAAAGTATTTTGTTAAACTGCCAGGATATGACACCCTTCGTTTTGCATTGGCATCAAAAGTTGTTCTGGTGGAAGGCCCAACTGATGATCTGATCATTCAGAGAGCTTACAAAGATAAGTATGGGAAGCTTCCGCATGAAAATGGTATTGATATCATAGTCGTTGATTCTCTTGCGTTTAAGCATTATTGTGATATTGCATTGCTAATGGGGAAGCAGATTGTGGTTGTTACCGATAATGACGGAGACGTAGAAAAAAATATCCGAGTGAAATATGACGACTATCTTGGGAAGAAAGAGCTTACTTTCTATTACGAGGAGAATGCCGACCTCGACACGATAGAAACGAGCGTTTTAGCTGTGAACTGTGAAAGAGGGCAGCCTGCCGAAGAATTCAAAAGAATGATTTCCTCTGAAACACGATACTCGTTAAAGAGCCGGGATTATGATGGAATTCTCGATTTTATGATCCACAATAAAACAGAATGGGCATTCAGGGTATTTGAAGCCGAGAAGTGCATACATTATCCTGCGTATATTCAGAAAGTGGTTGCTCATTATGAAGAACATCATTAAGATTTCAGCTGCAGGATCAGGGAAAACATATGATATTTGCCATGATGCTCTAAATGTGGTTGCTGGAGGAGACAAGAAAGTTTTAATCGTTACATACACGAACCGTGGAGAAAAAGCTGTTGAAACTGAAATCAGGAAACAGAACAAAGGAGTTCTCAATCCGCAGATAGTTATAAAGACATGGTACCGATTTCTTCTGTCAGAAACAATTAAGCCATACCAGAGGTATATTACTGGCGGTGGTTCATTCAATGTTCTGAAAGGCATCGATTACTCACAAACATATGGAGTTGTGAACTATCAACGAAAAGGGACAAGAGCAAGGTATTTGACCAAAGCAGAGGATGTTCTCTCTAATCAGGCATCAGAGCTTGCATGCTTTCTGGACGAAAAGAGCAATGGAAAGATTATTGGACGGCTGATTGAGATTTACAGTAATATTTACTTTGACGAGGTTCAAGATCTAGCGGGATATGATATTGATCTTCTAAAACTGTTGCTGGATTCCGATATCTCTATTACATGTTGCGGTGATAACAAACAGGCAACGTTTAGTACGCACAACGCGAAAAAGAATAAGAACCAAACTGGAAAGAATATATGGCAGTTTTTTGAAGGGCTTAGTAATGTTGAAATCGAAAAGAACTTAACCAGCCGACGGTTTAACCAAGTTATTTGCTGTTTTGCCAATATGCTCTTTCCAATTGGTGATCCAATTACCACAATAATGGATGAAGAGACTGGACATGATGGTGTATTCTTGATAAGCCAGAGTGATGTGGAGGCATATTATCAGTATTATCACCCACAGGTACTGCGGTTTGACGCAAAGACGAGGGTAGGGAACTACCATGCAGTGAACTTCGGCGCATGCAAGGGTGAAACATTTGAAAGAGTACTTATCTATCCGAACGGTCCTTTGGCTGATTTTGTGATTAGAAATAAGGCGCTTGGCTCACCAGAGAAATACTATGTCGGTATAACAAGACCAAAGTATAGTATCGCAATTGTTCTGAAAGCGATGCCGGAGGTGTTAAACGGGTATCAAGAGGTTGCGTTAAATTGTGGAGACTCACATATTCGCAGTTTAGAGTTTATTGTGAAGAGGGCTAATTAAAGATAGGCTATAATACAAAGAGAAGCATTGTGAGGCAGGACAATGATTACGCGCATTGATTCAAGTGAGGACGTAATATCTGTATTCTAAGGAAACGCTGAACAATAGCGTGTAATACGTCCGCGAGTCCCAGAATTCGTATTTTTTGCAGAATCCTGCGGATATTGCATCAAAACAGGTCCTTTTTGCCCAGCTTTAGTCCTCGCTTTCGCCCTGTTTTTCGGGCTCTCACCCGAAATTGGGCGCAATAACCCCTTGGTCAGGCATTACAGAACTGCTCGGTACGTCCTCCACGAGATTCGCACAGGCAAACAGCATGTGGAACCGATTCAGATTCTTTTTGAGTCCTTTGTAGGCAACCTTCCGGTAGCCGAAGTCTCGTTTCACAATCAGGAAAGCATGCTCTACCTTGCATCGGACAGAAGACTTTCGATGCTCAATCACTGAATGTGCTCTGGTATCTCATCAAATCGCATCCCTTCTTTATGGATGCTTATTTTATAACCGGTAATGCACAAAATTGGCTTAACACCAGATTAAATCAGCATTTTCCTAAAGGCGAACACAGGGGGAGTTTCTCGTTGCCGACTTCCGTTTTTCGTGGTAAGATACATGAAACCTATAGAGCATTAGCTATGCAGGGGAGAATACTATGAAAACTATTTATCTTGCCGGAGGCTGCTTCTGGGGGACGCAGAAGTTTTTCGATCAGTTTGCAGGTGTTCTTGAGACTGAAGTCGGGTATGCTAACGGGCCGTCAGCAAACCCGTCCTACCAGGATGTTTGTGCCAGATCCGGGCATGCGGAGACAGTCAGGATTGTCTATAATGAAAACGTGGTCAGCCTTACGCAGCTCTTAGACTGGTATTTCCTCATCATAGATCCAACGGCATACCATCGGCAGGGAATGGATATGGGCGTTCAGTACCGTACTGGGATCTATTACACTGATGCTGCAGACCTTCCTGAGATTGAGGAAAGATTAAAGTTCGAACAGGCAAAGTATAAGGCAAAGCTGCAGGTGGAAGTGCAGCCGCTAGAAAACTTTTATCCAGCAGAGGAGTATCACCAGAAATATCTGAAAAAGAACCCTGGCGGATACTGCCATATCCCGCCACGGCTGATGCAAATGGAAAAATGACAAGAAAAGAATTCACCGAGCGCATGGCGCAGATTGACCCAGAATCTGAGGACGCTGTCGATGAGCTGGCTTCTTTGTTTGAGGAAGACTATCTCACCGCTGGTAGGGATTTGAATGACCCGGCGGTAATAGAAAATATTTTACTTGATGCGAAAGCAGATTTAGAGGACTTTATGGGAAAGTATGATGATCTGCTGGGAAAGATTCATAAAGAGTTGCGGAAAGCCGGTGCAACGGAAGCGCAGATCAACTGGGGACTATTCGGCAACATTGAGCTGCCAACGGTTTCCTATATCCGATGCAACAGCCTGGCAAAAAAGATGATCCGTATCAGTTACCAGATCACTTATTGCCTGGGAGAACTGAAAATGCTCAGCAGATACACGGATGTGGATACAGATGAACTGGCCAGGATTCAGCGGGAATACAGAAGAAGATTTGGGTGAGGAATCGAAATGGCGACACTGTTGCTCTTCAACATCAATGACGAAGCAAAGCGTACCGCGATCAGGCTTCTGTCATTACGGCTTGGTTATACGGTTCGGGATGTCCTTCCCGAGCAGCAGAATATGAAAATCTCCGAACTTCTTTCCGAAGCAAAGCCTGTCGGACAGAGCCTGATTCCGTTTACGGATGAAATGATGGTGATGTCTGGATTTCCTTCCCAAGACATGCATGTTTTGCAGGGGCAACAATATGAGAGAAGATAATGAGAAACTGAAGTACGATTCACTCTGGGCCGTCCTTATGAAGACAGCCGGTGCAGGAGACGTAGCGGTTCAATCGGTTTCCGGCGGTGATATCAACCGGGCATACAAGCTGACTGTAAACGGACAGCTTTTCTTTATGAAGGCAAACCGAAGAGAGAATTATGACTTCTTCCTGGCTGAGATTGCCGGATTGCATGCCATTGCAGAGACAGAAACCATCCGGGTACCCGCAGTGCTGGGAACAGGTGTGGATAACAGCTACGGCGCTTTTCTGCTTCTCGAATGGAGCCAGGGAAAACCTGTACCGAAGTTCTACGAGAATTTCGGGCACAGTCTTGCGGCAATGCACAGAGCAGACACCGGCAGATTCATCCAAGGCTTCGGATTCAGCCAGGACAACTTCATCGGAGCGGGGGTGCAGGAAAACACACAGGAAGACAGTTGGGTGATATTCTTTCGTGATCACCGGCTCGTACCGCAGCTGAGTAAGGCTGAGGACTGGTTTGACAGCACGGATAGGAAACAGATCAGCCGGATCCTGGACAATCTGGCGGAGTATCTTCCGGAGCCGGATTTTCCATCGCTTCTTCATGGCGACCTCTGGAGCGGGAACTATATCACGGGGAGTGATGGAGAGGCATGGCTGATTGATCCGGCTGTATATGTTGGCCATTCGGAAGCGGACCTGGCCATGACGGAACTGTTCGGCGGCTTTCCACAGAGGTTCTATCAGGCGTACAACGAAATAAGTCCAATCGATCAGGGATACAGAGAACGCCGTGAGCTTTACAACCTGTATCATCTGCTGAACCATCTGAACCTGTTCGGCGGATCTTATCTCGGGTCAGTCCGGCATGTTTTACGCACATACGCTTAAAGGAGAGCGGGGAATATGAGCAGTATAACAAGAGACGAGCAAGGAACGTACCATTGGGCCGGAACCATTGACGAACAATGTGATAAAAAGACAATTCGAATCATCTATGGCGCCATGGGCGGGACATGCATTGTGTTCATTGTGATGGCGCTTATGGTCAATGCGGAGATGCTCGGGGTCACGTTGCTGACATGCCTTGGTGTCATGGCGATTGTCACTGCCGTTACCGTACCGCTTATGCGGGCGTCAAAGGGTAGACAGCAGAAATATGAGATGAATGATGAATGCTTGCGATATGTTGGATATGGCAGGGAGGACACACGCTTCGCATACAAGGATATTCGCAAGGTTCATGTGTATAATGCGAGAAACATGATCGAAGTGAAGGGGCTTGTGGTATCCGCGCCATTCTTCGTGCCACATGAGGATTTTGGCTTTGTGAGAGACTATATCCTGCGAAGGATACCGGGGAATACCGAGGTGATATACGAGTGAAACAGCGCCTGATAGTACTCCTTGTTCTGCTTCTGGCACTCAGTCTCTGCGCCTGTGGCAATCGGTATCGGATCAATATTGCAGGCGGCGCAGATCTTGTAATCTCCTGTCCGAAGACCGCAAAAGCTGGAGAAACCGTGACCGTTGAGACGAAATGTGTTACAGACGGCTGGGTCGAAGTATCGGCCAGCGGAGCGGAGGTTACTGCTGTGCAGGAAGATGTTTTTCAGTTTGTGATGCCCAAACAAAACGTTGATGTGCGTGTATTGTTCGCATGGGACGACATGTCATGAACTATGTCTACATTCTGAGATGCTCCGACGATACACTATATTGCGGCTGGACAACAGATCTGAAACACAGGATTGCGGCACATAACGCCGGAACAGGGGCAAAGTATACGAAATCACGCAGACCGGTCGAGCTTACGTATTATGAGGAGTATGAGAACCGGCACGATGCTCTGAGCCGTGAGTGGAACATCAAGCACATGACCAGAGAAGAGAAACTGGAGTTGATAAAGCGATGACCATATCTCAGATACTGGAGAAGATGATTGTATTCTCCAAAGGTAATATCCACGATATAGATCATTTGATCCGTGTGTGGGCCTACGCAAAGACAATCGGTGAATTGGAAGGATTGGATGCGGATACTCAGTTTATCCTTGAAGTTGCGGCGCTTACCCACGATATTGCCTGTCCGCTTTGCCGGGAAAAGTATGGAAATACCAACGGAAAGTACCAGGAGGCAGAAGGAGAGAAACTTGTCAAAGATTTTCTGGCAGATTCCGGGATGGAGAAGAAACAAATCGATAGGGTTGCCTTCCTGATCGGGCATCACCATACATTCAATGATATCGATGGGATCGATTATCAGATCCTGATCGAGGCGGATTACATCGCAAACGCATCAGAGAATGAGTATAGTGGGGGAAATTTGAAAAACTTCATGGGAAAAATCATGAAGACCAAGAGCGGAAAACATCTGCTTCGGAATGTGTTTTGCCTGGAACCTGAAGAATGAGCATAAGCGTACGGATCACAGATGATTATGACCTTGAAAAGATTGCTTCCAGCGGGCAATGCTTCAGATGGGAGAAAATAGCTAAGGACGGTTACCGGATTCTGCACGGAAAACGATGTGTCTATGTGGAATCCCTTCAGGAACAGTGGTATTCTTTTTCATGCGATGAAAAAGAATTCGCCGCTGTCTGGACGGATTATTTTGACTTTCAGGAAAACTATGCAGGGATACGCTCACGGATTGATCAGGGCGAAGATCCCTTTCTATGGCTGGCCGCTGAGCATGAGCGCGGAATCCGCATTTTGCGCCAGGAACCATGGGAAATACTGGTCACTTTCATTATATCGCAGAATAAAAACATACCGGCAATACGGAGATCGGTAGAAATGCTGTCAAAGCTATGCGGAGAAAGGAGAACTGACAGTAGAGAGAGAGAATATTATGCATTCCCGACACCGGAGGCAATTACTAAGTGCAGTGAACAGGATCTGCGAGCGTGCAGCCTTGGTTATCGATGGAAATACGTTCTTGAAGCAGCCTTAGCTGTGAAGAATGGATACCTGGATTTGAACCTGCTGCGGGACAAGGAAGAGGAACAGACAACCAAAGCTTTGATGTCCCTCTATGGCGTTGGAATGAAAGTGGCGAGTTGTGTTTCACTCTTCGGCCTGCATCACATGGACGCTTTCCCAAAAGATGTGTGGATCAAAAGAATTCTTGCAAATGAATACCCAAATGGCTATCCGTTTACCAAATATTCGCCCTACAACGGAGTATATCAGCAATATATGTTCGCATATTATCGAAAGAAGGAGAGAAAAGAGCCATGAAGAAAAATCTTGGAACTCTCTCGATAAACACAATTTCTTTAAGCCGTTTAAGAAGACGCTGATTGCTGAATTCGGCAGGGAAGAGGCGAACCGGATCTGGGAGGACGCGAGTCAGGAACTGGACAGAATCATAGCATCGGCTGCCGGGCACATCTTCTGGACTGATCGCTGAAACGCCTGACAATCTGTCTGGCGTTTTTGTTTTTGAGGACCGGTTCGCTTCATTTTCATTCTGTGGAGAGTTTTTGTTGTCTTCCTGCGCGTTCTGTGTTATAGTTTTTCAAAATTCGGGAGGCTGCTGCCTGTCATCCGCCTGATGAGTTCGGAGAGAAAACCCTGAACGCGGCCGCTGCCTGAAAACAGCACGGGACTAATAGTATGGAAGCGAAGCCTGGACGGAAGGAGGCGATCTCGCAATGTGGCTGCTTATCTTCGGTGTCGTTATCGTACTGATGATCGCCAGCGTCGTCTATCTGGTGAACTGCGTGGGCCGGTTCGACGTGGTAAAGCGAATCGCCGGATCCGGAAAATGGGCAGGACGCCTCCTCTCGTTCGGGATCCTTGCAGTCTGCTTCACGCTGACCGCGATGCTCACCTCGGTTGTCAACGCCATTGTCATCTTTCTTCATATTGCGGCGTTTTTCCTCCTGTTCGGGATCGTGATACGGATCGCCGAACGGCTGACGGGGAAAAAATCCGCTGTCTACTGGCAGGGATGGCTTGCTCTGGGATTTTCCGTCGTCTACCTTGCCGCCGGATATGTGCTCTGCAGCCACGTCTGGCAGAAGAACTATCAGATCAGAACGGACAAGGAAGTCGGAACGCTGAGAATTGCGCTGATTGCAGACAGCCATATCGGCACGACCTTTGACGGAGAAGGATTTGCCGGGCACCTGCGAGCCATTGAACAGCAGCACGCGGATCTTCTGATCATTGCGGGCGATTTTGTCGATGACGGGACGCGAAAGGAAGACATGATCCGGGCCTGTCAGGCCCTGGGCGGGATAGAGGTCCCTCTGGGCGTCTGGTTTGCCTACGGAAATCATGACAGAGGATATTCCGAAAGTATCGAATATACCGCATCGGAGCTGGAAAAGGCGCTGCGTGACAACGGCGTGCATGTCCTGAAGGACGATACAGAACCGGTCGACGGCCGGTTTTATATCGCGGGCAGGTGCGACAGGTCTTTCGGAACCCGCAAGAGCATGGAAGAACTGCTTTCCGGCATCGAACCAGACAAGTACATCATCGTGATTGACCACCAGCCAAACGATTATGAAAACGAGGCGAATTCTGCTGCCGACCTGGTCCTTTCCGGACATACGCACGGCGGTCAGCTGATCCCGATCACCTATGTGGGAGAGCTCTTTCATATTCTCGACAGCACCTACGGGCACGAGAACAGAAAGGGGACAGACTTTATTGTCACATCCGGAATCTCGGACTGGGAGCTTCTGTTTAAAACCGGGACGAGATCCGAATATGTCATCATCGATGTGACACAGGACGGCTGAAAGGTCAAAAGCCCGGGAATGCCGGGCCGCCGGCGTAAAGATAAGCTCCGGGAGTCTTCCAAGGCTCCCGGAGCGATTTTGTTTGGGGCATCATCAGGCCCGCTCTGCCGCAGCGGCAGGATCCTTCAGCATCCTTACGTTTCCTGCCCGGCAAACTGGGTCATGTAGAGGCGATAGTAATCACCCTTCTTTTTGAGCAGCTCTTCATGCGTGCCGGTCTCGATGATGTGGCCCTGCTCCATGACCACGATCTCGTCGGCGTCGCGGATGGTGGAGAGACGGTGGGCGATGATGAGGCTGGTCCGGTCTTTCATCAGCTTGACCATGGCGTTCTGGATCTGCTTCTCCGTGCGGGTGTCCACACTGGAGGTGGCCTCGTCCAGAATCAGGATCTTCGGATAGCTGAGGAAGGCCCGCCCGATGGTCAGAAGCTGGCGCTGCCCCTGCGAGAGATTCGCGCCCGCGGCGGTCAGCACCGTATCATAGCCGTCCGGCAGCGCAGCGACCACCTTGTCGCAGTTGGCACTCTCGGCAGCCTCGATCATTTTTTTGTCGGAGATGCTGCGGTCGGCGTATTTGAGATTGTTGCGCACAGTGTCGGTGAACAGAACGCTGTCCTGCAGAACGATGCCTGCCGCGTCGCGCAGCACATCGCAGGAGATGTTCCGGATATCCACCCCGTCGACCGTGATGGTACCGCTGTCCAGCTCATAAAAACGTATCAGCAGATTGACGATGGTGGTTTTGCCGGAACCGGTAGAGCCGACCAGCGCTATTTTTTTACCCGCCTCGACCTTGAGGTTGAAGTCGTGTATCACCCGTTTGCCGGGGACATAGCTGAAATTCACATGCTTAAACTCGATGATGCCCTCGTCAATGGGCAGTACGCTGTCACCGCTCTTATCCTCGCTCTCAGCGTCAAGGATGGAGAAGATGCGCTCCGCGCCGGCGACGGCGGTCTGAATCTGACCGTAGAGCTGAGCAAGCTCGTTGATGGGGCGGCTGAACTGCTTGGAGTAGATGATAAAGGCGGAGATCACACCCACCGAGATCATCCCCCTGAGGGCAAACCACGCGCCGAAGGCCGCAACGATCACGAAGGAGAAGTTGTTGATCATGTTCATCAGCGGCCCCATGGCGTTGCCGATCACATCGGCAATGATGCCGGTTTTGGTCAGCGCATCGCTGGTCTCGGCAAAGTCGCGGATGGTAGAATCCTGGAGATTATAGGCCGTGACGGTCTTTGCGGCGCTGACCTTCTCCTCCACGATGCCGTTGAGCTGGCCCAGCAGCACCTGCCGCTTGAGGTAATAGCGCCGCATGAGCACGGACATCACACGCGTCACGAGGACCGACAGCAGCACCGTCACGCAGGTCAGCAGCGTCAGCGGGACGCTGTAGCTGAACATCATGACCACCGTGCCGACGAGCATCAGCACGCCGGAGAACAGGGAAGACAGCGAGGAACTGATGACGTTGGAGACGTTTTCAGCGTCGTTGGTCATGCGGCTCATGAGGTCGCCGTGCGAGTGATTGTCCAGATAGGGGATGGGAAGCGAGATGACCTTGCCGAAAAGCTCTGCACGCAGCCGATAAATGACCCGCTGACCGAGGCGTGCGGACAGAAAGCCCTGCAGGAGCGTGGCAACGCCGTTGAGAATATACACGCAGAGCATCATGCCGAGAATCGGCGGGATGGCCTGAAAGTCCCTTGCCACAAGATCATCGACTGCGCTGCTCAGCAGGCGCGGTGCGATGACGCCGGCCGCGACGCCGAGCACGACGCTGAGTGCGAGGTAGATGACATAATTCAGCTCCGGCCGGAAGTAAGCCAGCAGACGGCGAAGCGTCTGCCGCCCGTCTTTGGGCTTTTCCGTGGGGGCACCAAGGCCGGGGCCGCGCCGCCCAAAGCCCTGCTGTGCTGCTCTGGACTGGATACTGCCGCTCATGCCGTCGCCTCCTCTCGCAGCTGGGAATCGTAGATATCCCGGTAGATGGGGCTCGATGCCATCAGCTCGCGATGGCTGCCGCAGGCGGCGATGGTCCCGCCGTCAAGCACCACGATGCGGTCTGCGTTCTGCACCGAGGCAATACGCTGGGCGATGATGATCTTGGTCACATCGGCGTAATCCCGGCTGAGGGCTTCATACAGCTTTGCTTCCGTCTTGAGGTCGAGGGCGCTGGTGGAGTCGTCAAAAATCAGAATCTCACTGCGCTTGAGCAGGGCGCGGGCGATGGCGATGCGCTGACGCTGCCCGCCGGACAGACTCATGCCGCGCTCGGCAACCGGCGTGTCATAGCCCTGCGGCTGCTGCCGGATGAAACCATCCGCCTGCTGCGAGGCGCCGGGTCTGCCGATGGCGATATTATCCCGGATGGTGGTGGAGAACAGCTCGCTCTTCTGCAGGCATACCGTGACCTTTTCCCGCAGGGCCGCAGGGTCCCAGGCGCGGACATCCGTGCCGTCCACCAGAACCCGGCCCGCAGCCGCGTCATAGAAACGGGGGATGAGACTGACCAGGGTGGTCTTGCCGCAGCCGGTGGCGCCGATGATCGCCAGCGTCTCGCCGGCGGCAATGTCCAGATCAATGTGATGCAGCACGGTTTTGCCGTTTGCGGCGTACGCAAAACGCACGCCCCGGAAACTGACCGTACCCGCTGTGCCGCCGGCAGCGGGGGAGAGCGTCTCGTCATGGACGATGGAGGATTCGGTATCCAGTACCTCGCCGAGACGTCTGGCCGAGGCCATGCCCCGTGAGAGCGTTTGGAAAATCATCGCCAGCATCATCATCCCGTTGAGGATCTGCGAAATATAGGTGATGGCGGCCATGACCATGCCGGGGGCGACGTCCCCCTGCTTCACCTGCACCGAACCCACATAGAGAATGCCCACAACGGCAATGTTCAGCACGATGTTCATGACCGGCCGCAGGAACGAGAGCATGACTTGCACGGTAAACTGCGTATCCACGAGGTGGCGGTTTGCCTCGCCGAAGCGCTCGGCCTCACGCTTTTCCTGAACGAAGGCCTTGACTACACGGATACCCGCCACATTCTCCTGAATGATGCTGTTGAGGCGGTCAAGGCTCTCCTGCAGAACGGTGAAGAGCGGATTGGTGCGCCAGACGACAAAGATGATGTCGATCAGAATAAGAGGGAAGGCACAGGCCACGATCACGCCAAAGCTCAGGTCGAGACTCAAAAGCGCCGCCGTGCCGCCGATGAAAAACATCAGGCAGCGAACAAAGCCGCGGATCACCTGCATCACGAGCTGCTGGAGCTGGGTGACGTCGTTTGTGATGCGTGTGATGAGCGAGCCGGTGGAGAAGCGGTCGGTCTGCTCAAAGCTCAGGTGCATGACTCTTTCAAAGCAGGCCTTGCGGATGTCGTTTCCGTAGTTCTGGCCGGTAATGTTGGTAAACAGCGCCGAACCGATGCCGCACAGACCGCCGAGGATCACAATCAGCAGCATCCGGACACCGGTGGAGATGACCAGATCAAGATTGGAAACGCCGCCGCTGCTTATCCCCAGGATACCCTCATCGACGATGCGCTGCATCATGCGCGGCTGATAGAGATCCACATAGACCTCCGCCACCATGAAGCCGGAGGCAAGCAGGGCGAGAAACCAGTATTTTTTCAGGTGTTTCAGCAAACTCTTCATAAGCACAAACCAAAATCGGAAACAGGTTTCTTGTTCTTTCCGGATCGGAGACGCGTACCAGACTCTTCCTGACGGTTAAGGCTGGTTTTCCTGATCGAACCGGGCAGCGGCGTCCTTCAAAAGCTCAATAATCGGCAGATGCTGCGGACAGACGCCTTCACACTGCCCGCAGGCGATGCAGTCGGACGCTTTTCCGCAGCCCTGGCTGAGCAGCCCGGCGTAGAACGCTTTGGGACGGAAAACATCGTTGTAGAGCGTCATGGTGTTGACGGCCCGGAAAACATCAGGGATCGCAATGTGCCTGGGACACCCGGGCGTGCAGTAGCGGCAGGATGTGCAGCCGATCAGCGGTTTGTCCAGCATGATGGAACGGACCTCGTCGATGAGCGCTTTTTCCTCATCGGACAGGTGTTCAAAATGCGAGAAGGTCCGGATGTTGTCCAGCATCTGGTCTTCCGCGCTCATGCCGGACAGGATGGTCATGACGCCCGGAAGAGAACCGACGAAGCGCAGCGCCCACGAAGCGGCGGAGGCGTCCGGACGGAACGCGCGGTATTTTGCCTCCAGCTCGGGAGGCAGCTTTGCCAGGGTGCCGCCTTTGACAGGCTCCATGATGATCATGGGAATATGGCGCCGATGAAGAATGTCATACAGCCTGCCCGACCTTACAACAGGGTTTTCCCAGTCGGCATAGTTCAGCTGGATCTGGACGAACTCGATCTCGGGATGGGCGTCAAGCGTCTTTTCAAGGTATTCCGGACTGCCGTGGAAGGAGAAACCGAAATGCCTGATCTTCCCCTGCGCCTTCTTCTCCAGTGCCCAGTCATAGCACCTGAGCCTTTCATAGGTATCGCCGTTGTTTCCGTCCTCTACGGAATGCAGCAGATAAAAATCGAAATAATCCAGACCGCAGCGCTCCAGCTGCTCCGAAAAAATGCGGTCCCTGTCCGCTTCCTCCTTCAGCTGCCATGCCGGCAGCTTGGTGGCGACCATGAAGCGGTCTCTGGGATAGCGCTTTGCCAGCGCCTCTTTGACAGCCTCTTCGGAATGACCGTCATGGTAAACATAGGCGGTATCAAAGTAATTCATCCCGGCATCGAGATAGGCGTCTGCCATACGGCAGACCTGTTCGATGTCGATTTTTCCGTCCTTCTGCGGCAGACGCATCAGGCCAAAGCCGAGCTTGGGCATGGTACTTAGGTTGATGCTCATTTTATACAGCCTCCTGGTTGGATTCGTTGGAACCGTCGCTGAGAATCTGCGTCAGCCCTGAGGAAATGCGGCTTCCAGGGCGGCCCTGACGACTGCCCAGTCTTCCTTCACGCTTTCGGCTTTCATGGCGGCATCGAGCGTCCCGGCACAGCCGGCATCTTCAAAGACGCCTCGATTTTCCGGGTAGACCGCGAGGGTGTCTTCCGTAAAGGCAATCAGGTCGGGGAGCGTTTCCTGCAGCTGGGCCTGCTCCTCCGCGGTGAGGAGCGCGGTAGCATCTGCCATCAGCCGATTGAGGGTGTCCTGATCCTCAAGGTGTGTCCGGTTGTCGGATGCAAAGCGCAGCATCGCGGCTGCAGCAGCGGCCGAGGAGAGCGAGGAACCGGCGGTTCCCGGATGGTAAGCGAGAGCAGGGGAGAGAACCCCCTCCCGCAGAAGCTCCGGCGAGAGCTGTCCCCCGGCGGGAGCAGCCGGACTCTGTACGGCCCCGGTCTGCGCTGCGGCTTCCCCTGCCGGCTTTCGGCTGCCGTACAGCAGGATGCCGGCAATAAGCAGTGCCGCGATGACGATCAGAGCAATGATAAGGCTCTTCCTTTCAGGGGAATGAGCGGCCGTTTCTGATTTTTTGTTCTTATCTTCCATGTACATCACCTGCTTTTTGATTGGTGGAGCAATTATAACACAGAACCCGGCGTCGGGCAACGGAAAGTCGGCGGATCGGGCGTTTTGTACACGGAAAGCATCTGCTGTCGGTTGACAGCCCGGAGCTGCTGCTGTACACTGTTTTCAAAATCGGATGAGGAGGTCAGACAGCCATGAGAAGGAAATCCTTTCGCCGCGCCCTGACCTTGTGTCTCAGCCTCATTCTATTCGGCCTTCTGCTTCTCAGTCTGACCGTGTACCTGAAATCCACGGGATGGAACAGGAAAAACCGGGAAACGTGCCCGCATGAAACATGGATCAACGGGGAATGCGCCTTCTGCGGCTTCCTCTGCCCGCACGATCAGTGGGAGGAGGGGCAATGCACTGCCTGCGGAATGCGCTGCCGCCATGACTGGACGAACGGCAGCTGCCTGCTCTGCGGCATGAGCTGTGAGCATCCGTCCTTTACAGGGGAGGTCTGTGATGTCTGCGGTTTCCGATGCATCGGGCATCATTATGAAGACGGCGTCTGCAATTTGTGCGGAAGCCGATGCGAACACGCCTGGTCAGACGGAGTCTGCGGCCGCTGCGGGATGGTATGCCCGCACGAAAACCATGATCCGGACAGCGGGGAATGCCCTGTCTGCGGAAGCACGGTGTGCCACCGTTTTCATAACGGCGTCTGCAGCTGCGGCGCGAAGCCCGAAATCCATGACGGCCTGCTGCCGCCGGAATACTATGAACCCTGCCTGCATCCGGGGCGCGTGGAGCGGGTAAGCTACAGCCAGAAGATGCTTGCATACGGCGGTTATGAAGTTCAGAAGAATATGAACGTCTACCTGCCTTACGGCTATGACAGCGGCAGGCAGTATGACGTCCTGATTCTGATCCACGGAGGCTTGGACGACGAGAACTCCTGGATGACAAATGAATATGATGCTGACGGACTGAAGATTGTCATGAAAAACATCTATGACAATATGATGGACAGAAAACGCTGTGAACCGATGATCATTGTCTGCCCGACGACCTACAACGAGGAAGGCTGGGAAATGGATTCCGGCTATGATGGCTTTGCCCAGGAGCTGAGGGAAACCGTACTTCCGTATGTGGCGGACCATTACAGTACCTATGCTGCTTCGGGCAGGCTGGAGGACCTCCGGGCGGCAAGGGCGCATTTTGCCGTCGGAGGCGAGTCCAACGGCTCTCTCTATACGCTTCACAGCGGCATGCTGCGGAATTTCGATCTGTTCGGACGATTTATCTGCCTGTCTGGAAACAACCTGGCTCCCTGGGAGGTGGATGACTTCGTTCAGACCAGACCGGAAGGCTGTCCTTTCGAGTTCTTCTTCGCCGGAGCCGGAACCCTTGAAGAGTACCGAGATTACATTTCTGAAGAATACCGGATGCTCCTGGACAGGATCGACGATCTGAAGGAAGGGGAGAACGCCTGGTATGATGAGGTGGAAGGGTATCACGAATTTCGTGTGTGGGCTACAGAGATCTTCTATGCACTGCAGATGCTGTTCTGCTGATGGGGGCACTGCATCATCAAAAGATTGACATGACTTTCAAAAAAAGGTAAAATATAAAGAATCCACAGACTGGTAAAGTAAGGCCGTGAGTTGAGTATGGAACAGTATGAACTTTCAAAAGAACAGAGACTGTTTGTTGAGCAGATGCGTCAGCCTTTTGCCGTCTGCCAGTTTCTGGATCAGGGGGTTGTGATTCTCGCTGTTTCGGACGGCTTCTGCAGGCTGTTCGGTTTTCAGGACCGTGCGCAGGCCTATTCCGACACCAATCGGAATATGTTCAAGGACACCCATCCGGACGATACCGCAAAATTCGTGAACGCTGCCATGCATTTCGGAACCGAGGACGGCAGGCTGGATGTGCACTACCGCAGGAGAAAAAAGGACGGTTCCGGTTACAGGCTGATCCGCATCACCGGTGAGCATGTAGCCACCGATGACGGTCAGCGCGTTGACCACCTCTGGTTCACAGACGAAGGAGACTGGCAGGAGGACAGCAGCCCCGACCAGGCACAGGGGACGGAAAAAGCGTTTTTCGAGGGAAACGCTGCTTATGCCGCACGCTATGATTATCTGACCGGGCTTCCGAATATGACGGGCTTCTTTGAACTTGCAGACCTGGGGAGAAAGCGCCTGCTGGATCAGGGAGGCAGCCCGGCTCTCCTGTATATCGACCTCTGCGGGATGAAGCACTTCAACCACAAATACGGCTTCGCGGAAGGCGATAAGGTGCTGCGCAGCCTGGCGAGGATTCTGAGTCGGATCTTTCACACGGACAACTGCTGCCATATCGGCGCCGACCGTTTTGCCGCCTTTACGGATGAAAACGGGCTGGAGGAGAGGCTGAATACCCTGTTTCAGGAATGGCGTCAGATGGAGGCGGGCAGACATCTGCCGATCTGCGTCGGCATCTATCCGAACCGACTGGAAGAGGTTCCGGTCGGCATGGCCTATGACAGGGCGAAAATCGCCTGCGATGCGCTCAAGGGGACCTATTCCTCCTCCTTCCACTATTTCAGCAGCGAGCTGAACGAAGGCATCGAAAAGCAGCAGTATGTGCTTGAAAACTTTGAACAGGCACTTTCCAAAAAATGGATCCAGGTCTGGTACCAGCCGATCATGCGGGCGGTCAACGAAGAGGTCTGTGACGAGGAGGCGCTCGCGCGGTGGATTGACCCGGATAAGGGGTTCCTTTCCCCTGCGGAGTTTATCCCGTATCTGGAGGATGCGGGTCTGATCTACAAGCTGGATCTGTATGTCCTTGAAAGGGTTTTGGAGCATATCAAAATCAAGGAGAGCGAAGGCTTTTTCATCGTGCCGCACTCCATTAACCTTTCCCGGTCCGATTTTGACGCCTGCGATATGGTGGAAGAGATCCGCCGGCGTGTGGACAAGGCAGGGGTCAGCCGGGACTGTATCAGCATCGAGATCACGGAAAGCGTCATCGGCACTGATTTTGACTTCATGAAGACACAGATCGAACGCTTTCAGAATCTCGGATTTCCCGTGTGGATGGATGATTTCGGCAGCGGCTATTCCTCTCTGGACGTACTCCAGAGCATCAAGTTCGACCTGCTCAAGTTTGACATGCGCTTCATGCAGAAGCTGGACGAAAGCGATGACGGCAGGATCATTCTGACGGAACTGATGAAGATGGCCATGGCCTTGGGGATCGACACGATCTGCGAGGGGGTTGAGACCGAGGATCAGGTCCATTTCCTGCAGGAGATCGGATGCTCCAAGCTGCAGGGATACTATTTCAGCAAGCCCAGGCCTTTTGAGGATTCTCTGCAGTTCCACAGAACGCATCAGGGCGCCGGCTATGAGAACCCTGAGGAATCGGCCTATTATGAGCTGGTCTGCGGCGTCAACCTCTATGACGTCGGCGTGATCGCGCGGGAAGAGAAGAGCAGCCTTCGCAACGCCTACAGCACCCTGCCGATGTGCATCATCGAGGTGAAGGATGACAAGACGCGCTTCCTGCGTACAAACCAGTCGTACCGAGACTTCTTCAAGCGCTTTTTCGGTCTGGACCTGACGACACTCGGGCTGGAATTCGCCCCGTTTGACGCGGCTTTCATGCAGAATGTGGTTAAAACCTGCTGCGAGCAGGGAATCCGCACCTTCTATGACGAAAAGATGCCGGACGGTTCGATTATCCATTCCTTTGCCCGCCGAATCGGAATCAACCCGGTCAGCGGAAACATCGCCGTTGCCATCGCGGTTCTGTCCATCCGGGAGCCGAATGAAAAGCTGCTGATCGAACAGATCCTCTCCGTCATCGAGGAGTTCGGTGAGCGGATGCCCGGCGGCCTCTTTATCTACAGGGCCGATGAGAAGGAAGAACTGCTGTATGCCAACAAGGCCGTGTGCGACATCTTCGGCTGCGCCAGCCTTGAGGAATTCAAGGCCCTGACCGGGTTTACCTTCCGGGGGATGGTACACCCCGATGATTATGAAAAGATCTCCGCCTCCATTTCGGATCAGGTGGCGGAGAGTCAGGGCGATCTTGACTTTGTGGAATACCGGATCATCCGCAGGGACGGCCAGATTCGCTGGCTTGCCGATTACGGGCATTACATCCAGTACGACGACCAGAACAGCCTGTATTATGTCTTCATTTCGGATATTACAGACAAGTATGAACGGGCAGAATCGGATAAAGCCCTCAGCTCCGCCGTCACGGAGGCGCTGACCAGGGTATACGATTCGGTCTGGCTGATCAGCGATTTTGAGACCCGGAAGTTTGAATTGATCCGGGTCGACCGGGAGACGGAGCATCTGATGCCGGCGAGTGCCGCCGCCAAGATCGATGGCTTTCCCCAGGCCTTTGCCTTTTATTCCGGACTTGTGCTGGAGGAGGACAGGCAGCGCTTCCTTGACGCGGTCTCTCCGGAAGCAATCTCGAGAAATACGGAGAATCGGATGGTTTATTCCGTACCCTTCCGGCGTGTGTTTGACGACGGAGTCCGGCATTACCGGGTGGAGTTCGTGAGGATAGAGCTTCCCGGCGGGAAGACCGGCATTGTGACCGGCTTCAAGAACGTGGAAGAAGATGCGGGGAAGGAAGAGCGTCCATGGAACTGATCTGCCTGGGTGACAGCATTACCTATGGCTACGGTGTAAAGCGCCGGCAGAGATGGACAGATCTCGTTGAAAAGCAAAGCGGGTGGAAGCTCAGTAATTATGGAGTCTGCGGCGACACCTGCGGCGGAATGCTGGTCCGGATGCGGGAGCTTCTTCAGAATCTGCCCGGAAAGAAAGAGGAGCGGTATTTTTTCCTCATGGGCGGATGCAACGATATTTTCTTTTCCGGGTCGAGCGCCGGAGCGAAGGAAAACATGGCGGCGATGGTCCATCAGCTGTTTTCGTGCGGAGAAGCCCCGATTATCGGAATCTGCCCCGGAATTGCTGAGGGCAACTACCCTGTTTCGTGGATGTCGGCGGTGGACTTTCCGGGCGCAAGGAAAACGATCGATGAATACGGAGCGTGGCAGGAACGCTTCTGCAACGCCTTTGGGGTTCGCTGTGCGGACTTTCGCGCTGATTTTCTCGACAGCTTTGGAAATAGGAGAGGTGAGCTGTACCTGGACGGGCTGCACCCCAATCCGGACGGGCATCGTGTCATGGCTGACAGAATCCTGAAAGTTATCTCGGTTATGGAACGGGAACAGATGAACCCCTGAACAGACTTTGGCAAGAAGGACAGGACTTACAGGAGAAATCGATCATGGAATTGGAAAAAATTCAATACCCTGTTTCCCCAACGGTTCCGAAGCTGGTGCTGGATAATCTGCTTGCTGCGATAGAAAACGGGAAGATCCGTGTCGGACAGGAACTCCCGCCGGAACGTGAATTGGCGGATAAGCTCGGCATCTCCAGGAATTCTCTGCGCGAGAGTCTTTCCATCCTGAATTTTATAGGCATCGTGGAAAACCGTGGAAACCGAAAAGTACTGGTGAAGAATGCGGACTATTTCCGAAAAGCCAACTCCCTGCTGGAACTGTCTTATTCACCGGATACCTTTACCGACTTTATGGAATTCCGCCGGACGAACGAACGCGAGATTGCCCGATTGGCTTGCCAGCGAGCCACGGAAGAGGATCTTGAACGGCTCAGGAAGTCTGTCGAACGGCTGGAGCGCGATGAAACGGATTACCTGGCTGATGTCCAGTTTCATGTGGATCTTGCCTGCGCCAGCCACAACACCATTTTTGCGACAATGCTGGATTATGTCAACTGCCTGATTCTTGAACTCAGGATGCGTTTTTTCGAACGGGAGGATTATCACGGGAAGACGGCGGAAGCACACAGAAGAATCTATGAGGCGGTCAAAGCCAGGGATGAAGAACTGGCGGTATATGAGATGGGCAGGCACCTGAAAATCATTGAAAATTACGAAGATCAGGGAACGACAGAGAGCGGCGTAAAAGCGTAAGGAGACAGATATGAGAGGGATTATCAAGACCGGGCCAGGCCCTGGACTTGAATATCGGGATGACCTTCCCATTCCGGAGATCAATCAGGATGAAATCCTTATGAAGGTCCGCTGCTCCTCCATCTGCGGTACAGACATCGGGATCTATGACTGGAACGACTGGAGCAGGAGACGTATCCATACGTTTCCCCGTGTTATCGGACATGAAACCACGGGAGAAATCGTTAAGATCGGAAAAAACGTGAAAGACCGGTTCGTAGGTCAGAGAGTTTCCTGTGAATCGCATATCTGGGACGGAACCTGCCCCCACTGTCTCGCCGGGAACAGGCATATCTGCGCCAACATGTCACTCTTTGGAATCATGCAGGACGGCGCTTTCGCGGAATATGCCAAAACTCGGGCTGACTGCAGCTATGTGCTTGATGATGCGATCAGCGATGAACAGGGCTGTATTTACGAACCGATGGGTTCCGGCGTACATGGGGTGGAAGAAGCTGAGGTAAAGGGGAAGACTGTCCTCGTGGCCGGCTGCGGCGCTATCGGCCTGACGGTGGTAGCGGCGTGCCATGTGTTTGGAGCACGCCGGATTATTGCCTGTGATCTGTTTGACGAAAAGCTGGAAGCAGCCCGGGCGATGGGCGCGGATATCGTGATCAACAGCAGCCGGGAGAATCTTACGGAACGCGTGCTGGGCCTTACCGATGGCCTTGGCGTAGAAGCAGCAATCGATGTAACAGGCAGCCCGACTTCCCTGAACAGCAGTCTGAAAAGCGTCATGGCCGGAGGCAGGTTGGTTTCAGTCGGACTTCCCGGAGAACCGGTGACCATGAACATGACGGAGGATCTGTTTTATCGACAGATCAGACTCTCCGGAATCTGCGGCAGGAAAATCTGGAGCACATGGGAGCACTTTACAGAAGTGATGAAAGATCCCATCTATGATATGAGCAGGGTGATCGGCGGGCAATTTGCCCTGGAGGACTTTGAAAAGGGCTTTGCAGCGATGCGGAGCGGTGTCCCGGGGAAAATGTTCCTCTATCCCTGACCCTGAGAAGAAAAACACTCCTTTCGGATGAATGAAGGATCCGGAAGGAGTGTTTTGGCTTTCCAGGAAGAAGGCGGAATCAGCGCCCGAGAACTGCTGCAACCGGGAGCGGGAACAGAAGAAGAATCAGAGGGACAATGCGCAGACCGGCCGGAACCGGGTCAAAAGCAAAAAGAAAGATCAGCTGAAGCAGGCCCGCCGCCATCCAGCAGATACCGGCCAGACGGTGAACTTTGGCCCAGTCGGACGGTTTCTGATGAAGCCGGAAAAGGCGGATCGCGATGACGGCATCTGTCGGACAGTCATAGAAACTGGCGCCGATCAGCATCATGAGCAGGGAAGCGAAAAGTGTCAGAAAGAAAACTGCCTGAAGGGGCTCGCCCGCGGCATGCAGCATCCAAAGTGCGGTCAGAGGAATGAAAAGCAGGGGAATGCCGTGACGTCCCAGAAACAGGACGGGCTTGGGCGGCATCCGCTGCGCTTTCTGATGAACCCAGAGCTGGACATGGCAGATCAGATTCAGCACAAAGACAAGCCCGGGAACGGCATATACCAGCACGGCGCGCGGTACGGAATCATCATTGCCGTCCGGCCTGATCAACCCGGTTTCGACAAGCGCAGGAATCGCATTCCAGAGGCGGAGCCCGAGCAGCACAGGGCTCAGACATGCAAAAGAGGTGGCAAGCACAAGGATCAAAGCTTTTTCATCACTGACGTGCTTGCCGAAAATACGGGCGGCGTTTCGCTCACGATCTGCAGTCAGCCCATATCCTGTTTTTCTGTTGTTGTTTTTCGAAGCCATGCGCGTATTATACAATAGGACGGCTGCTTTGTAAAGCTCATACCCCTTTGCTTTGGTGTATTTCACCAAAAACAGATGCATTTTTTCTGCTCTTTTGCCGAAAGGATAAAGCTTGAATAACGCTATGGAAAGTTGTAAAATATTAACAGCGTATTGGTAGGACCAAAATACCAAAAGACGTTTCCGGACGTTCGAAAGGAATGATGGAATGAAGGTCTATAAGAAGATCATGGATATCCTGGGGTACCTGGAATCAGCGATTCAGGTAATCATCGGGGTCCTGATCACCATAATTGCCTTTGCCAATGTCTGCGTGCGCTACTTATCGAACGGCAAACTGGCCTATACCGAGGAGCTCACGGTCAATATCTTTGTACTGATGATCATGTGCGGATGCGCGCTGTGCGCGCGCAGCGGCAGTCTGATCAGTCTGTCACTGCTGTTTGACATCTCCGGTAAGAAGGGGAAAAAGATCATGGCGGTAATTTTCACCCTCTTCAGCATCGCATTCTATGCCGTGATCGTCTATACCGGCTGGGACAAGACCGCAACGCTGCTGCACCAGCATAAGCTGACGGCCTCTCTGCTGATACCGGAAGGGTACTTCATGGCAGCCCTGCCTTTGGGCGGCATCCTTTTGATCCTTCACTCCATTGAATACATGATCGATATTCTGACTGAGCAGGCCCCCTGCATGAAGGATCCGGACCCCAAAAAGAAGGAGGTAGCTGAAGGATGATCAACCTGATTCTTTTTGGCAGCTTCTTTATCCTGCTCCTTCTGAACGTCCCGATCGCCGCCAGCCTCGGCCTGAGCTCGGTCCTCGCCATGCTTTACGGCGGAACCAAGTTTACCGTTATTCCGACAAACCTCTATAATGGTATGGCAAAGTTTCTGCTGCTGGCGATTCCGTTCTTCGTCATCTCCGGAAATGTCATGGCAGAGGCAGGAATTTCCCGGCGGCTGATTGACTTTATCGACGACTGTGTGGGCCACCTGAAAGGCGGCATTGCGATTGTCTGCGTCATTGTCGCAATGTTCTTCGGCGCCATATCCGGCTCCGGCCCGGCGACCGTTGCGGCTCTGGGCATCATCCTGATCCCGGCCATGATCAACAGCGGCGGCTTCTCGGCGCCTTTTGCATCGGCACTGATGGCTGCGGCGTCATCGATTGCGATTGTGATTCCGCCCTCCATTGCTTTCGTTGTCTACGCATCCATTACCGGCGTTTCCGTCGGCAACATGTTCATGGCGGGCATTGTCCCGGGCATCATGATGGGCCTTGCCCTGATTGTGATCGTCTGGATCGAAGTAAAAAGAAAAGGGATCACTGCGAGCCGTGAACGGTCTACCTGGGCACACAGAGGGAAGACCTTCCTGCAGGCTCTCTGGGGCTTCCTGGTTCCGGTTATTATCCTTGGCGGTATCTATGGCGGCGTGTTTACACCGACCGAGGCCGCGGCGGTTTCTGTGGTCTATGCGCTGATCGTCGGCGTTTTCATCTACCGTGAGATCAAACTCAAGAACTTCATTAAGATCATGGTTGATTCCGGTAAAACCACCGGTTCCATCATGCTGATTATCGGCACTGCGGCGGTATTCTCATATGTCTGCATGAAGTTCGGCATCTCCAAGGCCGCGCAGGCGCTGCTGCTGCGGGTCTCCGGCAACAAATATGTATTCCTCATCATTGTGAACATCATTTTCCTGATTGCCGGATGCTTTGTGGACGCAAACTCTGCCATGTATATCTTCATTCCGATCATGGCACCGGTTGCCCAGGAACTGGGCATCGATCTGATCCACTTTGGCGTTATCGCTACGGTGAACCTTGCCATCGGACAGGTGACCCCGCCCGTCGGCGTCAACCTCTTCGTCGCAATCGGCATCTCGGACAGCCTTGGCGAACTGCGGGACAAGACCCGTGTCACAATCGCGAGCATATCCAGAGCGGTCTGGCCTATGATCGTTGCCTGCCTGGTTGCACTGTTGCTCATTACTTATGTTCCCTGGTTCAGCATGGCGATCATTCAATGACCGTTTCCTCTCCCGGCTGATGTCACACATTGTGTGATACAGATAAATTTAAAACAGGAGGCAAACCATGAAAAAGTTCTTAGCAATTGTACTCGCACTGACCCTCGTCTTTGCGCTGGGCGCTACAGCGTATGCCGACGATGTCGTCAAAGTCGACAAGCCGATGGAGTGGTCCTTCGCCTGCTCCGCCACCGATAACACCTGCTGGGCTGATATGGGCCGCCAGTTCGGCCAGTATCTCAGCGACCGCACCGATGGCAAGATCACCGTTACGGTTTATGCACAGGACCAGCTCACTGCCGGCAACCAGCAGGAGGGCATCCAGGCTGTCATCGATGGCTCGACCGATATGTGCGCCCACTCCAATCTGATCATGTCCGGTTTTGACCAGAGACTCAACGTCGTCTCTCTGCCGTTCATCTTCGAATCCACTGATGATGTCGACGAACTGCTCGGCGCAGACGGTGCCGGCTATAAGGCACTTGCCCCCATCGTTGAAGGACTTGGCCTGCACCTGCTGGGCATTGCGGAGAACGGCTTCCGTCATGTTACCAACTCTAAACACGAGATCAAGACCCCGGCCGATATGGCAGGCCTGAAGATCCGTATCCCCAACACGGCGGTTCTGACCTATGCTTACGGCGACTGGGGTGCCAACTGGCAGATTGCCAACTGGAGCGAAGTTTACACCGCTCTGCAGCAGGGCACCTATGACGGCCAGGAGAACCCCCTGCCCACCGCGGACGGCGGCTCCATCAGCGACGTTCAGGGCTACTGCACCTACTGGACCGGCGTGTATGACTGCATCTTCTTCTGCATGAACCAGGATCTGTACGATTCCCTTTCTCCCGAACTTCAGGCTCTCGTTGATGAGGCCGGTGCCTGGGCCGCAGCACAGCAGCGTCAGCTCGAGCGCGAGGGTGACCAGGTCGTTATCGATAAGTGGACCAAGGCCGGCGTAACCTTTACCTATCTCAATGAGGACGAGGTAAAGGCGTTCCAGGAAGCTTCCGCCAATGTCGCTGACGAGTGGTCCGCCACCTGCGTGAAGGACTATGGCTTCACCGCGGATCAGATGTCCGAGCTCGTCGATGTTTTCACCAAGTAATCTCTGAATCCAATTCGAAATATGCCCTGCAACACCTGCAGGGCATATTTCTCAGGAAAGCTGGTAGGACCAACATACCATGACATAGGAGTTTATATGAGCGAACAGATGATTGCAGCGGAGGGACGTCTCGGGCGGATTGTTGCACTGCGGTTGAAACCTGGAACGGATCTGATCAAAGGAATACAGAGCGCCTGTGAGCGCTATGATATACATAACGGCGTCATCATCAGCGCCATTGGGAGCCTGGGCCGTGTGCGGTTCTGTGATGTGGAAGCTCTTCCGGATAAAAAATGCGGGTACGGATACGGCCGAACCTTGGAGCTGGATGAGACCATTGAACTGACAGGCGCCAGCGGCGTGATCTGCAGTGATGCAGACAACGGCATCAACCTTCACATCCACATCTCCATGAGCGATAAAAACGGCAAAGCTTACGGAGGACATCTGGTGGAAGGCACCATCGTGCTGATGACGGCTGATATCGTGATCGGAGAGATCACCGGCATTGAAATGCGTCGGGAGTACGACCCGGAGATGGAAGTGTTTCTGCTCTCTCCAAAACAATTGTAAATCTATCAAAACAATCAGAAAGGTGTGAGATCATTGCCTGAAGTAACAAAAGAACAAGCAAAAAAGTTCTATGAAACCATGTGCACGATCCGCTGCTTTGAGGAATCAGTAAAAAAGGATTTTCTGAACGGCGAGATCCCCGGCTTCGTTCACCTGTACATCGGGGAAGAAGCGATCGGAACCGGTATCTGCGGAGCTCTGCGTGATACTGACTTTATTGAGAGCACGCACCGCGGCCATGGCCACTGCATTGCCAAGGGAGCCGACGTCAATAAAATGATGGCGGAGATCTTTGGCAGAAAGACAGGCCTGTGCAAAGGCAAGGGTGGAAGTATGCATATCGCTGACTTTTCAGTCGGCATGCTTGGCGCCAACGGCGTTGTCGGCGGAGGCTACAACCTAGCAACGGGTGCTGCCTTGGCCAGCAAGATGATTCTGAAGAACGACAACGTCTCTGTGGTCTTCTTCGGCGACGGCGCTTCCAACCGTGGTACCTTCCATGAGGCTGCCAACGTTGCGGCGGCGTGGAAGCTTCCGGTGATCTTTGTCAATGAGATGAACTGCTGGGCTTCGACCACACCGTACCGCACCACGACGGCGGTAGAGAATATCTCGGACCGCGCTCACGGCTACAATATGCCGGGCGTCATCGTCGACGGTCAGAATGTTTTTGAGGTCTATGCTGCAGCAGCGGAAGCTGTTGAAAGAGCGCGCCGGGGCGAGGGGCCGACCTTTATCGAGGCGAAGACCTACCGCATTGAAGGACACTTTGTCGGGGATCCTGAGCTCTACCGCAAAAAGGAAGAGACAATGGAGATCTTCCATCGGACGGATCCGCTGAAGCTGTTCAAGGATCAGTGCCCGGATGGGATTGTGTTTACACAGAATGAACTGGACGATATCCTCACCGCAGCCCGCAAAAAGGTTGCTGACGCAAAGGCATACGCCGTGAGCTGCGAGTTCCCCGAGGAATCGGAGTTCTTCAAAGACGTGTATGTAGACTAAGGGAGGTGCCAGAACATGCGTAAGATTACTTTTTCCGAAGCAACCCGCGAGGCGATGGCTGAGGAGATGGAAAAATATCCCGAAGTATTTGTCATGGGCGAAGACATTGCGCGTCAAGGCGGCATATTCGGTCAGTTCAAAGGCCTGCCGGCTGAGTTTCCGGGCCGCGTGATCGACACACCGATTTCAGAAACGTTTATCGTCGGCGGCGGTGTCGGAGCGGCGCTGGGCGGTGCCCGTCCGGTTGTGGATATGCATTTTGCCGATTTCATCGGTGTCTGCATGGACGAGGTCTTCAATCAAATGGCAAAAGCACGCTACATGTTCGGCGGTCAGGCGAAAATCCCTCTGGTTCTCCGAGCCCCTGACGGACTGGCAGGCGGCGGCGCCGCACAGCATTCGCAGAGCGTCGAAAGCTGGTTCATCCATATTCCCGGCATCAAGGTCGTCGCACCTTCCAACCCCTATGATGCGAAGATGGTGCTGAAGGCGGCCATCGAATGCGACGACCCGGTTCTATATTTCGAGAACAAGGTTCTCTACAAAGAGACCGGCGAAGTCCCCGAGAAAGAGGACGAGGTCCCCTATGTAATCGGAAAGGCCCGGGTTGAGCGGGAAGGAAAAGATGTTACGATCGTTTCGTATTCCATCGGCATGAAGAATGCCCGTGCGGCAGCGGATGAACTTGCGAAAGACGGCATCTCTGCTGAGGTGGTTGACCTGATCACCCTTTCGCCGTGGGATAAGGAGACCGTCATCAACTCGGTTAAAAAAACCCACCGTCTGTGCCTGGTGTCAGAATGCGTCAAGCAGGGTGGTGCGCTTGCTGAAGTTGCTGCGACAGTAGCGGAGGAAGCGCTGGAGTATCTGGATGCGCCGATCCTGCGTTACGGTGCACCCTTCACGCCGATCCCCTTTGCGCCGACCCTTGAAAAGCTGTACCGTGTCTATCCCGAAGACCTTGTCAAAGGCATTAAAGGTGTGCTCTGAGAGCATCCGGTAAGGAGAATGAGATATGGCAACTGAATTATTAATGCCGAAGCTTGGCCTTACCATGACAGAAGGCACGATTGACGAATGGAAAAAGAAGGTCGGCGAACCGGTTGCGAAGGGAGAGATTATCTATTCCGTCGCAACGGACAAGCTGACCAATGATGTCGAGGCTGATGTCGACGGCATTCTGCTGGCTATCGCTGTCCCTGAAGGTGAGACGGTTCCGTGCAAGACGGTTGTTGGCTGGGTCGGCGCCGCAGGTGAGGCTGTTCCGTCTGCCGCGGCCGCTCCCGCAGAAACAAAAGCAGCGACGGAATCATCGCCTGCAGCTGCAGTGCAGACAGATGCTGCGGCCGGGAAAACAGCACGGCCCGTGGGGCAGTATGTTCCGGCAACGCCTTACGCAAAAAAGCTCGCCAGGGAAAAGGGCATCGACCTGGCTGCCATTCCGGCCACAGGCTACAGGGGCGTTGTGGTTTCACGCGATGTAGAAGGCTTCGTTCCCGCGGCGGCAACGGCTGCAGGTGCAGCTGCCGTCAAAGCCAGTCCGCTTGCCGAGAAGGTTGCTGCGGATCTGGGCATCGACCTTGCTGATGTGAAGGCTGCGCACGGCCGCGTGCTGGCGGAGGATCTGCTTAGATACATCGCCGCAACGCGCGAGAAAGCAGATGGGGAGACCGCCGATGCCCGCGAAGAGGTAAAGGCTATGAGCGGCATGCGCAAGGCTATCGCGAAAAATATGCAGAATTCGCACATGACTTCGCCTACCGTCACGTTCAATCTCGGTATCGACATGACCGAAATGAAGCACTACCGGGAACAGCTGAAGGCAAAGGAAATCAAGGTCAGTTATACGGATCTGCTGGTCAAGTTCGTGGCAAAGGCACTGACCGAATTCCCGCTGCTCAACTGCTCGGTCCAGAATAACAAGATTATTTACAAGCACTATGTCAATATGGGAGTTGCCGTAGCCCTGGACAACGGACTCGTGGTTCCGAACATTGTCGATGCCGATAAGAAGAGCCTCACGGAGATCTCTGCCGAGGTCAAGGAGATGGCCAGACTTGCCCGTGAGGGGAAGCTTCCGCCGGAGAAGCTGAGCGGAGGAACATTCACCATCACCAATCTGGGCATGTACGGGATCGAGAGCTTTTCGCCGATTATCAATCAGCCTGAGGTTGCCATCCTTGGTGTGAATACCATGGAGGACAAGGTTGTTGTCCGCAACGGTGAAATCTGCATTCGGCCGATCATGAATCTGAGCCTGACAGCCGACCACCGTGTGGTGGACGGCTCCGTAGCGGCACAGTTTCTGCAGCGTGTAAAGAGCCTGATGGAGAACCCGGCTCTGATTCTTGCATAAGGAGGCGGCATCAGTGGCAAGCGAACTGTTCATGCCGAAGCTCGGCCTGACGATGACCGAGGGAACAATCGATGAATGGAAGAAAAAAGTGGGCGATACCGTAGCAAAAGGGGAAATTCTCTACTCCGTTGCCACGGATAAACTCACCAATGATGTTGAAGCGGATACTGACGGTGTCCTGCTGGCCATCACGGTACCGGCGGGTGAAACTGTCCCCTGCAAAACGGTTGTAGGCTGGATTGGAGCGGCAGGCGAAGCGGTTCCAGCGGCTTCTGCGGCTGCGCCGGCTGCTGCCGCACCTGCAGTTGCCGCGCATGCAGCGGCATCGGCCGACGCCAATACGGTGCTTGTCATCGGCGGCGGACCCGGCGGCTATGTCGCTGCAATCCGTGCAGCGCAGCTCGGAGCGAAGGTGACCCTGATAGAAAAAGATAAGGTAGGCGGCACCTGCCTGAATCGCGGCTGTATGCCGACAAAAGCGATGCTGCACACCTCAGAGATTTATGAAGAGGCGACGCACAGCGCCGAGATCGGCATTATCGGTGCTGATGTGCGGGTCGACTGGGAAAAGGTACAGAGTTTCCGTGCTTCGGTTGTGGAAAAGCTGACCTCCGGTGTCAAGGCGCTCTGTAAGGCAAACAAAGTCAGGCTTGTAATGGGCGAGGCAAAGTTTACCGGGCCGAAAACGGTCTCCGTCGGATCGGACAGTTATACGGCGGACAAGGTCATCCTTGCAGCCGGATCGCATCCGATCATTCCCGGGATTCCCGGCCTGAAGGAAAGCAAGGCGGTTCTCGATTCAACCGCCTGTCTTGAACTGGACCATATCCCGCAGAGCCTGCTGGTGATCGGCGGCGGTGTCATCGGCCTGGAGCTTGGCAGCGTATATATGCGCTACGGGGCAAAGGTGACGGTCATTGAGATGATGCCAAAGCTGCTGCCGGGAATGGACGGAGAACTGACTGCTCTGCTGCAGGCAAAGCTGGCAGGACAGGGAATGGAAATCTTTACGGATTCGGCAGTGCAGAAAGTCGAGGATACCGATACCGGCGCGAAAATCACGGTCAGGTGCCCGGACGGAGAAAAGGTGTTTTCCGCTGAAAAGGTGCTGATCGCTGCAGGCCGCGGACCCGAAACCGCAGGGATCGGACTGGAAAGCACCGGTGTAAAAATCGAGAAGGGCTTTGTACAGACCGATGAGAGAATGGAGACCTGCGTCCCCGGCCTCTATGCCATCGGCGACTGTACGGGCAAGCTGATGCTGGCGCATGGCGCCATGGCAATGGGGGAGGTCGCAGCGGAGAACGCCTTGGGTGGAGATCGCAGCTTCAACCCGGATGAGAGTCCTTCCTGCGCCTATGTGGGACCTGAGTTTGCCGGCGTCGGCTATACGGAAGAGAAAGCCAGAGAGCTTGGAATAGCATACAAAGTCGGCAAATTCCCGACAAGCGGAAACGGCCGCAGCCTTGTCGCCGGGCATACGGACGGCATGATTAAGGTCCTGGCCGGAGAGAAGTACGGCGAGATACTCGGCGTGCATATCCTGGCGCCCAGTGCCACGGAACTGATAGAAGAAGCAGCGCTTGCCATCAAACTGGAGGCAACGCTGGAAGAGTTCACCCAGACAATCCACTGCCATCCGACCGTTGCAGAGGCGGTAAGGGAATGTGCGCTTGCCGTGGATAAAAAGGCAATCCACATTCCGAACAGGAAGTAATACGAAACGGCTCATAGAAACAGAAAAGAGCAAGCGGCCGAAACCGCGTGCTCTTTTCTTTCAATCCAGTGAAGGAGGGGGATCGCTGAATTGGCGCTGCATTATCTTGAAACGGGAACGACGGACCCCTGCTATAATCTGGCCTTCGAGCAGTTCGTGCTGGAAACGCATACGGAAGGGGACTGGCTGATTCTGTGGCAGAATGCCAACACGGTCGTCGTCGGGCTGAATCAAAACACTGCCGAGGAGGTAAACCGGGAGTTTGTTGAAAAAAACGGAATACGTGTCGTACGCAGGATGACCGGGGGCGGAGCCGTGTACCACGACCTTGGCAATCTCAATTATTCCTTCATCTCTGACGTTGGAGATAAAGAAACGCTCAGTATCCGACGTTTTGCCGAACCTGTCTGCCGTGCTCTCCGGGCAATGGGGGTGCAGGCGGAAATCAGCGGGAGGAATGATATTGTCATAGGAGGCAGGAAGGTCTCCGGCTGTGCGCAGAGAATCTATAAGGAAAGAATTCTGCACCACGGAACGCTGCTGTTTTCTTCTGACAGAGAGATGATTGCCGGCGCACTGAATGCAGACCCTTCCAAATTCAGATCCAAGAGTGCGAAATCCGTACGCAGCCGGGTCGGAAATATCCGCGACTTTTTGCCTGAAACGATCGATGTTCATGCGTTCTGGCGCAGAATGCTGTACGAACTCAGCCAAAGAGGAATGACTCAGGAACACCTGACCGAAGAGGAACTCAAAACGATTGCCTGCCTGGCGGATGAGAAATACCGAAGCTGGGAGTGGAACTGGGGAAAGTGCCCGCAGTACAGCTATTCCAACAAAAAGCGTTTTCCGGGCGGAACCGTGGAAGTTCATGCGGATGTACAAGCAGGGAGAATCGAGGATGTAGTCTTCTACGGAGACTATCTGGCAGCAACAGATCAGAAGCCCCTCCTTCAGGCACTGCGCGGGCAGCTGTTTGAGAGAAGCGGGTGTGCGGCAATCCTGGATCGGTTTTGCCTGCAGGATATGTTCGGAGAAATCAGCAAGGAGGAAATCCTTTCTCTTATGTTTGATTAATGTCGCAGCCCTGTTTGCAGAAAACCAGAGGATTATCCGGTCCTCTGGTTCTCTTTATAGATTCTTCATAGACAGGAGGGTATTCTTTTGATAGAAGGCGATGCACAGCAGTTTGACGACATCACCATGCTCTGTCTGAAATATATGGGAAAAGCGATCAAGACAAATAAACAGGGAGGAAACAGTATGAGTATCCAACACACAAACAGAGGAAACATGTTCGGGCGGCAGAGGACGGCCGCTGTGATCGTCCTGCTTTGCCTGTGCCTCCAGCTGGCGTTCGTTCCGACGGCCCGAGCGGAAGGAACGGAAGGGACTGCAGTGGAGGAGTATAACGGCATGACCCTCAAAGAACGCAGAGACGCGCGCGTTTTTCAGGGAACGCTGGACAGCGTGTATACGCTTTCCACGTCGGAGTTTCAGGAACAGCCGGATGTGCCCTATGTTTCACTGAAGGAATACCTGACCCTGCTTTTTGTCGAGACCTATGATCCGGACCTGGATTTTGCCTGGGAAGGGAATACCCTTCTGATTACACGCAATGGCGTGAGCCTGCGCGCGGATACCGCAAACCAGACCGTCAGCGTGGAGGATATGAGTGCCTTCCTCGGTCCCAATGCGGCAGGCGCGCTTATGGACGGTATCGTGGAGAAGGAGGAGTTTATCGCCCTGCGCCCTTCGGCAAAAAATGAATCCAATCAGACGCCCGCCCACGGATATCATGTGAAGCTCAAGGAAGACTATGATGTCGAGATGATCCGCACGGAAGACGATATTCTGATCCCCTTCGCCGTGGCACAGGCTGTTTTTGCCGCACCGGCCATGCGGGCCTGTTTTGCCTACAACGGAGATGATTATTATGATATCGTGACGTCGGTGGACAGCATCTATGGCACGGACAGCGCAGCGCCCAACCCCTATTCGACCAAGTGGTACAGCGGCAGCTTTGCTTCCCGCAAAGAACTCAGCGAGGCATACGCGAGGTACAATTATGCTGCCATGTGCATCCTTCTGGACCTGACCTACGGGCATAAGGCGGAAAAGGAGATTACGGATTTCGACAGCTATCTGGACAGGAACGGCATGAAAGCACCGCTGCTCACCACAGACCCGAAGGACGATGTCGAGCCGCTCAAGAAGCTGTTCACTGTTCTGTTTGACAGCGGGCATGATGCCGAGATTCTTTCGCCCTCGATCATCGATTCGGAAGGAGCCATTGAAAAGGCCGAGATGATCCATGAGATGCTGAAAGTACTCGGTTACGATTCTCTGGCCGAACTGAGTGAAGACTGGTCCCCGGTTCTCTATGCGATCCTGAAGCACCTGCCCAAGGATGTCATGCAGGAGATCTCCAAGGCACTGAATGACGGCCAGGACAGCGGGGAACCGACCGTAGGCCCGAACGTGGCAAAACTGCTCGCAGAAATGATGCGCCTTCAGCTGCTGAAGCCGCTGGGCTTCAAGACCAGCAGCGTGACAATTGTCGGCGATACTGCCGTGATCTACTTTGAGGGATTCCGGGAGGATCTGACCCGCTCCGAGAGCTTCTATACCAAACTGCCAACCAAAAAGGACATGGATACCAGCTCTTTCGGCCTCTTTTACTATGCCTTTGAACAGATCAAGGCGAACGGAAACGTCAAAAATGTTGTGATCGATCTGTCAAATAACGGCGGCGGTTCAGCCGCGGCGCTCGTGTCTACGCTGGGCTTCCTGAGCCCGGACGGTGAAGTACGCATCAGTTATCGGGACCTGCTGAACGAGGATTACCGGGTCGAGTATTATCACGTGGACACCAATCTGGACGGCAGCTTTGATGATGAGGACGGATTCGGAGGACAGTACAGGTTCTATGTTCTGACCAGCGGCAGCTCTTACTCCTGTGCCAACGCTTTCCCCTATTTTGCCCAGCTTGAGAATCAGGCAACCATCATCGGCGAACAGCCGGGCGGCGGCGATTGCGTGGTGGCCTACTATATTGACGCCTATGGGCATGTGGGGGCCATCTCGGGCTTCAAACAGCTCGGGAACATGGATGGCGACACCTTCACCTCGGATGAAACCGCCGTCGTTGTGGACATCCCGTTTGAAGGCAATGAAGGAGACGATATCTATTTCAAGCCCGAGATGATCGCCAAATTTGTGGCGGATCACGCTGCGTAACGACCTTCTTTGCCCTGTGCAGCTGCAGGATGCGGACGGGGACGGCCATTTCGCGGATTGGCGAATCCCCGTGCTGATTGTCACGAACTTGTTGTGGTATTGTAACGGATATTTGTTGTAAAATTCGATTATATGGTGTAGTATAACGGCATAGACTACAACAGAGAGGGGTTTACCATGAAAAGGAAACTCATTTTGATTGCCTGCCTGATCGTCGGCATGCTGCTTTTGAGCGCCTGCGGTCTTTTCCCGAAAAAGGAAAAGCAGCCCGCGGAGGAAGTGACTGTCACGGTCTCGACGCCGGAGCCGACCCCGACGCCTGCACCTACACCGACCCCGACGCCGACCCCGACACCCACGCCGGAACCGACCCCGACCCCGACACCGGAACCGACCCCGACGCCGACCCCGGCGGCAACGCCCGAGCCGACGCCCACGCCCATCACCCCGTCGGCCACGACCGTGACGACGAATCTGCCGGTGGTCACCAAGAGCCCTACGGGTGAAAAGGTCCCTGTCAACGGCGCAGCCCAGTTTGTTTCCCGCTATGAAAACGCCAAGTGGGCCGAGTGGCATTTTGTCAGCCCGGACGGGACCCAGGACCTGACTTATAAAGAAGCGCAGAACAAGTTCCCGACGATGGTCATCGACGGCGGCGCTTCGAAAGACCTGACCCTCAAGAACATCCCGCAGGAGATGAACGGCTGGAAGGTCTACTGCCGCTTCAGCAACGATTCCGGCTCGACCAAGACGGAAATGGCTGCCGTCACCGTGGCGACGGACGCCGGTACGCTCCTGCCGAAGGTGACCAAGAGCCCGACAGGGGAAACCGTAAAGCCGGGCGGTGCCGCGACCTTTGTTGCCAAGCATGAGGGCGCCATCTGGGCCGAATGGCACTTTGCAGACCCCGCAGGTACCCGTGACCTTACCTATGTGGATGTGAATACACAGGGGACCTTCCCCGGCCTGACCATCACCGGCGGGGATACCGGCGTGCTGAAGCTTGCCAACATCCCGGCTGAGATGAACGGCTGGAAGGTCTATTGCGCCTACAAAAACAATGCCGGCACGGTGAACACCGACGCGGCCGTCATTACGGTCCAGGGAGAGGGCACAGCGCAGGCCGCCGCAGCGCCGGTCCAGCAGCGCGCCGGCTTTGAAGGCCGCTGGGCGGAACCGAACTCAGGCCGCTGCCAGATGAACTTCACCTATGCCGGGGAAGGAAAACAGAAGGTGAACATCGTCTGGTCCGGCTCGGCGTCCGAGCGTGCCTGCTGGGAGATGACGGCCAATGTAACCGGCCGCGATCTCATGTCCTACAGCGACGGGCATTACTGGGAAGAGACCTGGTCCGACGACAGCCACTATACCGTCGCCAATGAAAAGACAAACGGAACGGGAAGCTTTTTCATTCAGGACGGCAAGCTCCACTGGCATGACGATGCCCGGGGCGAGGACGTTGTTCTGGTTCCGGTCTGATGAAAAGACATCTTGTTCTGTTCTCGCTGGTGTTTCTGCTGACGGTCGGCATGATCGCGTTTCGCTATGTGAAGACAGAAAAACAGACCGCTGCCCCTGTGGGCAGCGGTCTTGCCGCAGATGAAAGGAAAGAGCCGTCAAACGGGATCACCCCGGTCCAGGCGGTTCCGAACGAAGCTCCGGAACGCCCTGAGACGGAACCGGTTCCGGGCGAAGAAAGCGATCCGCAGCCGTACAGCGGGGCTGAGGGGCCGACTGCCGGACCGGCGGAACCTGCGGTACTCCCGTCAGAGGAGGAGCCTGTGACTGCGAAACCCTATACCGAAAAAACCTATCAGCTGGTCAGCGACCTGGTCTACGTCTGCCGCGAGGAAGGGACAGCTGAGGGCGGTGCGAAAATTGCAGCCATCCTGGACGAACTGGAGACCGAGGACAAAGCCCTCGCGAGGCTTTGGCGCGGCATAACGGACGAGCTTGCGGCGGTCTGTGCCGACGGCGCCCCGGCACCGGGCCTTCCGGACGGCCTGCCGCAGGATGACAGCCTCTGCTTTGCGGTGCTGGGCTTCCAGCTGCTCTATGACGGCGATATGGCACCTGAGCTGCTGGGCCGGTGCGAAACGGCGCTGCAGGCGCTGCGGCAGTATCCGAAGGCCTATGTGGCGGTAACCGGAGGCGGTACGGCCTTCGGCAACCGAAAGGCCACCGAGGCGGACGTGATGGCAGCCTGGTTTCAGGCCCAGGGCATTGCACCCGAGCGTATCATCATCGAAAACCGCTCGCTGACCACCGATCAGAACGCCGTGAACACCTGTGCAATTCTGACGGAAAGCTATCCTCAGATCAGAGAGATTGTCGTGATCACCAGCGACTATCACATGGCGCTGGGACGCATGATGTTCACTGAGGCGGCTCTCCTGCATGCCTGGCGTACCGGCGGCGCGGTTCCCTACACGGTGCAGGGCGGACCGTCCTGGGCTACCTCCGGCAGCGATGAATACTCCGGCGAGCGCAATATCATGCCCTATGTCTGGGTGATGGCAAACCCCTCGTATGGAAACGGGGCTTAAAATTGAGAAAAAGTTAAGATTTGCAAACTGGACTTTATCTGTGCGGTCTGCTATAATTTCATCATCCTGTTCAACCGGATATGCGGCATGCATACACGGTGAAATATTGCAGAAAAGGAGAAAGAAATGAAAAAGATTCTCAGTGTTCTTCTTGCGGTTCTGCTCGTTGCCTCTCTGGGTGTGACGGCCTTTGCTGCAGAAGAAGAGACAGTCGTCCTGGACGACATGGGCATGACCCTGACCTATCCCGCGGAGTACAGCGAACTGAAGGGCGTTATCTTCCCGTACCCCATGGGTGCGATCACACGCGATCCGGACATGTACCTCATGGCGATTTATTATTTTGCCATGCCCAAGGAACAGTTTAATGAGATCATAGACAAGGGCAACCAGGCAACGGAAGAGGAGAACAACGCCCTGCAGGCCGCCGAGGGCACGCTCGGTATGGTGATCGCCACGAATGCGTCAGAGGAGGAGTTCAAATCCATTTTTGAAGGCTCTGAGGAAGAGGCCGGCGCTGCTGAAATCGGCAAGGCCGATGGCTATACCTTCCTTTATGGGGCCGATTCGGGTGAGGAGTATATCGCCGGTATCGACAAGGAATATGCTGATGAGTTTACCGCTCTGCAGCAGTCTTTTGCCGAGGTTCTGAAGAACGGCAAGTTTTATGCGCCGGTCGATCCCCTGGCGTCGATGGTCGGTCTGACCTTCAATTTTGAGACCGTTGACGTAGACGGCAACAAGGTTACCAGTGAAGAGCTTTTTGGCAAAAACGAAGTCACCATGGTGAACTACTGGGGCACCTGGTGCGGCCCCTGCCGCGGCGAACTGGCTGAGCTCGGTGAAATCAACGAGCGCCTTGCCGATAAGGGCTGCGGCATCATCGGCATCGTAGAGGACGCCGTTGCCGACGACCAGGAAACGCTGAAAGCAGCGAAGGACCTTCTGACGGAAAACAAGGTTGGCTATGTGAACCTTGTCCCCAATAAGGACATGGCTGAGATCCTGGATCAGGTAACTGCTTACCCGACCAGCTTCTTCGTGGACAAGACCGGCAAGATTCTCTGCACACCCATCGAAGGTGCTGCCGTGGAAGAGTATGAGAAGACCATCGACGCACTTCTGAAGGGTGAGGAGAAGATCACCCGCTCTGCAGCACCCAAGGCGCAGGAGAACGGGCTTGATTGCTACCGCGTGATCGTGTATGATGCCGACGGCAATCCCGTCCAGGGTGTTGCCATCCAGTTCTGCTCCAATGACATGTGCAACATGGCCAAGACCGACGCCGACGGCGTTGCGACCTTCAACATGGACGAGGGAATGGAATACACGGTTCACGTGCTCAAGGTTCCTGCCGGCTATGAGAAGGACCCCGGTGAGTACCTGACCGAGACGACCTACAGCGATGTGACCATCTTCCTGGATAAGGCCGCCTGAAAACCGAACAGGCAGAAAGCAAGACCTCCGGACAATCCGGAGGTCTTGTTTTATATCCGACAGCAGATAGATCAGAAACGGCTTATGGCTGTAAAGCCGCGGCGAAGCAGTGCCAGCCGTCTTCTGAGCTGTGTGAGAGAATACGGAAGCCGCTGTCCTCAATGGCACGCCGGACCTCTTCCTGCCGGCCATCGATGATGCGCCACGATGTTTGCCAGCACGATGTCATAGCCCGTGCCGAGACGGCGGCGCAGGGAGGCGTCTGCCAGCAGATCCCCGGCGAGAAAGCGGATGCGGTCTTCATGCAGACCGTTCAATGCGGCGTTGTCGGATGCAACATCGGGCGACTTCGGGTCCACGTCTACCCCGAGGCAGCTTTCACATCCGAGAATCAGAGCCCCGATCCCGAGTATGCCGCTACCGCAGCCGAGGTCCAGCACCCGCTTGCCCGGCGCGGCCCAGTTCTCCAGCGCCTGAAGGCAGAGTCGTGTCGTGGCGTGACTGCCGGTGCCGAAGGTAAGCCCCGGGTCCAGCCTCAGCGCCAGCCGGCCGCCATCCGGAATCTCTTCCCACTCGGGTACGACAACAAGCTTGCTGCCAACCGCGATGGGCCGGTAGTAGTCGCGCCAGTTGTTTTCCCAGTCGCTGTCTTCCACCGTGCGGTTCTGAACGGCGGGGAAACGGGCCAGCAGCTCACGCAGCATCCGCTGCCCCTCCCCGTCGTCGGTCAGATAGAACTTCAGGCGGCTGACCCCGTGAAAACGCTCTTCCAGTTCGGTATCGACATAATCCCAGTACTGGTGATTGTTTTCCAGAAAGCGCCGGAAATCCTCCTCGCTCTCCACGACGAAACCGCCGATCCCGAGAGAGGCCAGCTCGTCGCAGCGGCTGTCGATCTCTTCCTCCGGCGTATCCAGAACGCATTCGATATAACGCATAGGTGCCTCCTGTAAAAACTCCCCCGATGCAATCGGGGGAGCTGCGATACTCAGTCTTCGCCGCGTTCCTTCAGAGCGGCCTTGCGCGAGATGTTCCAGCGGCCCTTTTCATCAATGCCGATGAACTTGACCCAGGTCTTGTCGCCGACGTTCAGAACGTCCTCGACCTTTTCGGTCCGCTTGAACTCGAGATCCTTGATATGGCACATGGCATCCTTGCCGGGGACCAGCTCGATAAAGGCGCCGAGATTCGAAATGATGCGCTTGACCTCGCCGTAATACAGCGCACCCACCTCAGGCTCAAAGACGATGTCTTCGATGGTCTTGCGGGCGGCGCGGCAGGCGTCGATGTCGCAGGAGGCGATGTAGATGGTGCCGTCGTCGTCGATGTCGATCTTGCAGCCGGTGTCGGCGGTGATCTTCTGGATCACCTTGCCGCCGGAGCCGATGACCTCGCGGATCTTGTCGGGGTTGATGTGCATCTGGATCATCTTCGGGGCGGTCTTGGCAAGCTCCTTGCGCGGCTCGGGGATGGCCTTGAGGAGGATCTCGTCCAGGATCTGGAAGCGGGCTTCCTTCGTGATGGCAAAAGCCTCTTTGACGATCTCATGCTTGAGGCCGTCGTTCTTCAGGTCCATCTGGATGGCGGTGATGCCCTGCTTGGTGCCGGCAACCTTGAAGTCCATCTCGCCGTGGAAGTCTTCCACGCCCTGGATGTCGATGAAGGTGGTGAAGCTGTCGCCGTCCTGAATCAGACCGCAGGAAATGCCGGCCACGGGGGCCTTCAGGGGAACACCGGCATCCATCAGCGCCAGCGTCGTGCCGCAGATCGAGCCCTGCGAGGTCGAGCCGTTGGACGAGAGAACCTCCGAGACCACGCGGATGGCATAGGGGAAGTCTGCCACATCGGGAATCACGCTCTCCAGCGCCTTCTCGACCAGGGCGCCGTGACCCTGCTCGCGGCGGTTGGTGCTGCGGCTGGCACGGGCCTCGCCGGTGGAGTAGGAGGGCATGTTGTAGTGGTGCATGAAGCGCTTCTCTTCCTCTTCCCAGATGGTGTCGAGCTTCTGGGCCTCGGAGAGGGTGGCGAGGGTTGCGATGGACAGGACCTGGGTCTGGCCGCGGGTAAAGAGACCGGAACCGTGGACCTGCGGGATCAGACCGACCTCAGCCGCGAGCGGGCGGATCTCGTTCATGGCGCGGCCGTCGACACGCTTGCCGGAGAGAAGCCACTTTTTCACGATCTTCTTCTGCAGCTTATAAACGATCTCATCCATATACAGCATGATGTCGGGATGCTCGGTGCCGTATCTTACCAAGACCGTGGCGATCCATTCGTTGACGCGTGCTTCCCGGACATTCTTGTCGTCGGTGTCCATGCAGTACTCCATCGACTCGTACTCGTTCTGCACGAGCTTCTCAAAGAGCGCCTCATCAAAGGCTGCATGCGCATAGTCGAATTTGGGCTTGCCGACCTCACGGACCATCTCGTCGATCAGGTCCAGAACCGGCTGCAGGTGTTTGTGGGCCTGCACGATGCCTTCATACATGACCTCGTCCGGGACCTGGTCGGCCTCCGACTCGATCATGACGATCTTCCCATGGGTGGCGGCTATGGTGGTGGTCATGCGGTTACGCTTGCGCTCTTCCTTCGTCGGGTTGAAGAGATACTTCTCGCCGTCCCAGCCGAGCACGATGCCGGCAATGGGGCCGTTGAAGGGCACATCCGAGATGCTGACGGCGGCAGAGGCGCCGATCATGGCGGTGATCTCCGGCGAGCAGTCGCGGTCGACGCTCAGCACCTCACAGGCGATGACAACGTCGTTGCGCAGGTCCGTGGGGAACAGCGGGCGCATCGGGCGGTCGATCAGGCGCGAGGCCAGAACGGCCTGCAGGCTGGGCTTGCCTTCACGGCGCATGAAGCTGCCGGGGATGCGGCCGACGGCATAGAGCTTTTCGTTGAAGTCCACGGCGAGAGGGAAGTAATCGACGCCGTCCTTCGGGCGGGGAGAAGCCGTGCAGGTGACCAGAACCGTGGTGTCGCCGTAGCGAACCAGAACAGCGGCGTTGCAGAGCTCTGCCATCTTGCCGACCTCCATGCTCAGGGGGCGGCCTTCGTAGGTCATCTCAAACTTGCGGTAGTTGGGGAACTGCTTGTTGGTGATAATCATGCCATTACTCCTTTAATAATATTCACACAAGACAAAAAGCAGAAAAAATGGAGGGACCTATTTACTTGTCCCTCCATAAAAACCTTCATATCCTTCAGAGTGCCGGGGAAATGAAGCTCATCGGAATCACTTGCGGATGCTGAGCTTCGCAATAATCGCGCGGTAGCGCTCGATGTCTTTCTTCGCCAGGTAGTCGAGCAGACGGCGGCGCTTACCGACCATCTTGTACATGCCCAGACGGCTGTGGTCGTCGTTGGGATGACGCTTGAGGTGCTCGGTGAGCTCGCGGATGCGCTCGGTGAGAATGGCGATCTGAACCTCGGGCGAGCCGGTGTCCTGATCATGGGTGGCGTTTGCGCCGATAACTTCGGTTTTCTTTTCTTTGGTGATCATGGTGATGTTCCTTTCTGAATTGATATAAACCCTGCGCCGCGGCAACGGGCGGAAAGGCTACCGCATCGGCGGCATGACCCCGAAGCTGAGAACGCGGGCAACGCGTGTTATCTTATCATTAGAGCCCTGGAATGTCAAGAGATATTCTTCCGGCTTTTTCGTGAAATCGCATAAAAAATGGGGCCTCAACTATTGCAATTTAACCAAAGGAATGTTACAATCCCTTTTCGTAAAAAAGAAGGGATGGATCAGGATGGATAAACTGAGAAATGTCGCGATTATCGCGCATGTTGACCATGGAAAAACCACGCTGGTGGACGAGATGCTCAAACAGTCCGGCGTGTACCGCGAGAATCAGGAAGTTGTCGACCGCGTCATGGACTCCAACGACCTCGAGCGCGAGCGCGGCATTACGATTATGGCAAAGAACACCGCCGTGTTTTACGGTGATACGAAGATCAACATTGTGGATACGCCGGGCCATGCCGATTTCGGCGGGGAAGTGGAGCGCATCCTGAAAATGGTGAACGGCGTCATCCTGTTGGTGGACGCCGCGGAGGGCCCCATGCCCCAGACGCGCTTCGTGCTGAGCCGGGCTCTCGAGCTGGGGCATCGGGTCATCGTCGTCCTCAATAAGATCGACCGCCCGGACCAGCGCATTCACGAGGTCGTGGATGAGGTGCTTGAGCTGCTGATGGATCTGGATGCCACGGATGAACAGCTGGATTCCCCGATGCTCTTCTGCTCCGGCCGCAACGGTACGGCAAGCTATTCCCCGGATGTTGAGGGCACGGATCTCAAGCCCCTTTTCGAGACGATTCTGGAGTACATCCCCGCACCCGAGATGAATCTCGACGCTCCCTTCCAGATGCTGGTCAGCAGTTTGGATTATAATGAATACGTCGGCCGCATCGCCATCGGCCGCATCGAGCGCGGCGTCATCCGCCAGAATCAGGAGATCGAGGTCTGCAACTTCCATCGGCCCGACGAGGCACCCCTCCGGGCCAAGGCCGTCTCCCTGTATCAGTTTGACGGTCTGACGCGCGTACCTGTGACGGAGGCCGGCGCCGGCAACATCATCGCCATGAGCGGCATCGGCGATGTGACCATCGGCGATACCATCTGCGAAAAGGGCTTTGCCGAGCCGCTGGACTTCGTCAAAATCAGCGCCCCGACCCTCGAGATGACGTTCTCCGTCAACGACAGCCCCTTTGCCGGGAGGGAAGGCAAGTTCGTCACCTCGCGCCAGATCCGTGACCGCCTGATGCGCGAGACCCTGAAGGACGTGTCTCTTCGCGTGACGGATGTGGAGAACAGCACCGACAGCTTTAATGTCGCCGGCCGCGGCGAGATGAGCCTCTCGATCCTCATCGAGACCATGCGGCGCGAGGGCTATGAATTCCAGGTTTCCCCTCCGCGCGTCCTGTACCAGACGATTGACGGCAAGCTGTGTGAACCGGTGGAGCGCGTCGTGGTCGATGTCCCGCAGGACTATATGGGCTCTGTCATGGAAAAGCTCGGCGCGCGCAAGGGCGAGTTCCTTGAGATGACCCCTGTCGGGAACCGCATGAAGATGGAGTTTCTCGTACCCTCCCGCGGCCTGTTCGGATATCGCAACGAATTCCTCACCGACACCAAGGGGGAAGGCATCCTGGCTTCCGTCTTTGAAAGGTACGAACCCTACAAGGGCGAGATCGCCCGGCGCAATACCGGCTCACTCATCGCCTTTGAAACGGGCGAGGCCGTGGCCTACGGCATCTGGAACGCGCAGGAGCGCGGTGCCATGTTCATCACACCCGGCACCAAGGTCTACGGCGGTATGGTCGTAGGGGTCTGCCCGAAGGCAGAGGATGTGCCCGTCAACGTATGCCGTACCAAGCACCTGACCAACACCCGCGCCTCCGGCTCGGACGAGGCCCTGCGCCTTGTGCCGCCCCGCATCCTGAGTCTTGAGCAGTGCCTTGAGTTCCTGGCGGATGACGAGCTGCTTGAGGTCACCCCGAAAAACCTTCGCCTGCGCAAGAGCATTCTGGACCACAGCCTGCGCATGAAAACCCTGATGCGTAACCGCTGACAGAAAAGGACAGCGCGTGCCGGATTGAAATCGGCAGGCGCTGTCCTTGAAAATTTATCCCCGGCTGTCGGATGCATGCCGGTACGGCAGCAGCAGGCAGAGGCCGCTGACGGCGAGGGGGATGACGAAGCTGAAGCAGCGGGAGAGCAGCAGGGCACTGCCGATCATCCCCTTCG
>ONGJ01000113.1 GCA_900317375.1 uncultured Eubacteriales bacterium | reverse complement strand
TTTTCACTTTTGCATTCCTCTTCTTTCCTGACCGTTCATTGCCTTACCGGCCTATCCCGCACAGGCGGGGAGGGGATTCACAGGATAAACGGCACAAGGTCTGTCCGACTGCCTGCTATGTCATCTGGCGCTGCGTCCAGCTGTGTTCGCCTTTTGCAGGTATACTGTATCACAGGAACTGTCACAAAAGACGCACACTCCCGGGACAGGAATTCATCGGTTGATTTTTAAGGTTGACTGGGGTATACTTCAAAGCAGAAAGCAAGGTGAAACACAGCCAGCCGTTCACATATGTGGACGGTCGGTTTCTATCCGGGGAGAGAATGATGATGAAGGGGGCTGCCATGTTAACAAAACCTGATGCAGGCTGGACGTATTTTCAGCCGACACCGAATATTTCCTACAGACTGAGCTATCTCACGGATGTTGCGAATGACTGGCTTGTGCAGGCGATTCACGGCCTGAAGACCCTGGATGTGTTCTCCGTCCATGGATTCAGTGAACCCGGACGAATGATCTGCACCGTCAGCTACTGGAGCTGCTATGTCATCTTTGAGGGCGAAGAGCCGCGGCCGAGCTGCGACTCGGTCGATCATATTCATATCAACATGATCGAGTTCTGCGAAAAGCTGCATGCGGATATTGCCGACAATCTGGAGGACTGGGTCCACTGGGATGACGACGGTATTCTGGAAACCTTTGATGCCGGGACGGAGGAAGAGGCCTTCGCGATGAGGCGAAACAGCCTGCAGGAAAAGCTTGACGAGCTGGCCGCCCTGATCAGGGAGAATAAAGAGGACTTTGATGCCGAGACGTACTTCCTGTGATTTTCAGCCGGGCTGCCGCCGCATGCGGGAGCAGATCTCCGGGGCATATGATTGATCATTCCCGCTGTTTGTGATATCATAAAACTCTAAAGCTGCATGAGAGTTTGGGGGGGGAGCGTGAACCGGTATGAAGGATTTGATACCGATCGGGAAAATGGCAGCTGCCAACAGGGTGACCATCGCAACGCTGCGGCTTTACGACCAGATGGGTCTGCTGAAGCCGGCGTATACGGATCCGGATTCCGGATACCGCTACTATGATATCAAACAGACATCGCGCCTCGATTTTATCCGCTATATGAGAGAGCTGGACCTGAGTCTGGCGGACATCAGAAGCATACTGGAGAAAGAGGATATCACCCTCATCGAGGAAAAGCTGGTCGAGAAGGATAATCAGATCCATCAGCAGCTGCGTGACCTGGAAACGATGCATGAGGCGGTCGAGCGGACGATCCAGGCGATCGAGCGGTACAGGAAGTCTCCTGCAAGCGGCACGATTTCTCTCGAGTTCATTGACCAGCGGACGATTCTCTATGCGCCCTGCCGCGAGAACTTTTACGAAACCGGCATTGAGGCCTATGAGAAGACCATTCAGGAGCTCCGCGCTGCACTGATGGCAAAGGGGCTGCCCCAGCTGCTCTCCTACAGCCTCGGGACCAGCATCCTGAAGAGCGACTTTGAAGAGGGACGCTTTGTCGCCGACAAGGTTTTCATTTTCGGGGACCGGCACCTCGAGGACTATGGAGAGAATATCCGTCTGCTCGACAGCGGCATGTATGCCTGTATCTATCTTGACAATTTCAACGACGAGATCTCCTGCGCCCTGCGGCTGAGGGACTACTGCCGGGAACACGGCTATGCCCTGGACGGGGATTATATCTGTGAGGAGCTGACGGAATTCAACGTCTTTGACATGAAGCAGAGAAACATGTATCTGCGCCTTCAGGTCCCCGTCCGGTTTCAGAAGTAACATTGTCACAATTGCCAGTTGACTCTCCAGCTGCTGCAGGCTTTATAATGTTAACAACTTAACAAAGGAGGTTTTTTCTGATGGAAAAAATCAAAGTTGTACAGTATGGCTGCGGCAAAATGAGCAAGTATACGCTCCGCTATCTCTATGAGAACGGTGCGCAGATCGTCGGTGCGATCGGACGCGGCGAATCCCTCGGCCAGGACGTCGGCGACTGGGCCGGACTGGGCGTAAAGACGGGCATCATCGTCTCGGACAATGCGGACAAGGTTCTTGACGAGTGCGACGCCGATGTCGCCGTCATCACGACCCGCAGCTTTATCAGCGATCTTTACGAGCCGATCGAGAAGTGCGTCTCCCGCGGGATCAACGTCATCACCACCTGCGAAGAGGCCATCTATCCCTGGACCACTTCCGCCGCCATGATCAACAAGCTGGACGCCATCGCGAAGGAAAACAACTGCACCATCACCGGCAGCGGCATGCAGGATATCTTCTGGATCAACATTGTCGGCCTGGTTGCCAGCGGCTGCCACAAGATCACCAAGATCAAGGGCGCTTACAGCTACAACGTCGACGAGTACGGCATCGCGCTTGCGCAGGCCCACGGCTGCGATCTGACGCCGGAGGAATTTGAGGCCAAAATTGCCCACCCGACGGAGTTCGAGCCGTCCTATGCCTGGAACGCTGCCGAGGCCATCTGCAGCAAGATGGGCCTGACGATCAAGAGCATCTCGCAGAAGCATGTTCCCTATATCATCGACCATGACATCTACAGCTCCACGCTGGGCAAAGAGCCCAACACCGAGTTCCATGTGGTGAAGCCGGCAACGGTCGAGCATACCTGCGCGACCATCGTCAACCGCATTCCCACTCTGCTCCGTGCACCGGCCGGCTATGTGACGGCCGACCAGCTCGAGCCCACTGAGTACCTCACCTACCCGATGGAGTTCTACTGCTGAGATCCTCAGCCTTCCGGCGCAGGACCCTTCTGCCGTCGGACCACAAAAAGCCTGATTGCAGAACACCCGTCAGTGAACGCTGACGGGTGTTCTGCCGTATGTGCCGTGCAGAAAGGCGGAGAGACAGACGGACACGGATTTCGCTGTTGTTTTGAAAAATCGGCTGTGATAAAATAGAGCATACACAAAGAATACACAGCATAAAGTACAATCAGCATCTGCAAAAGAAAGCAGACAGAAGCACCGGCAGGGCCGTTTGGACCTGACCGGTGCTTCTGTACAGGATGGAGTTTGAAGCGAGAAGTTTAATAGATGAAGCAGCCGCAGCGGCCGGCTTCCTTCACGCGGTAGAGCGCGGTGTCCGCGTCCTTGAAGATGTCGCCCTCCGGATTCTCGCGGTCGGCGAAGGCCACACCCACGCTCAGCGAGGTCGGCGGCAGGTCATCAGCAGGCTTCTGCAGCATGACGTTTGCCTGGTCGATCTTGCGCTTGACCTGGTCGCGCATGGAGCTGTCGACGTTGGTCATGATGACGACAAACTCGTCACCGCCCAGACGGAACACCAGGTCGGTAGAGCGGAAGCTGTACTTCAGGACGTCTGCCACCCGTTTGAGGACCAGATCGCCCACATCGTGGCCGTAGGTGTCATTGATGCCTTTGAATCTGTCCACGTCCACCAGCAGCAGGGCGTTTCTGGACATGTCCAGATCGTGCCGCATGAAGTCGTAGGCGCTGCGGTTGTAAAGGCCCGTCAGCGCGTCGTGCATGTTGCCGTAGGTCAGGCGCTCGTGGGTCCTGCGGTTCTCCTCGAAGATCGTGTTGTAGGTCTCGGATACAAAGCGCAGCTCCTCCGCACCGGCCGGCAGCACGGTCTTTTTGGCGCGCATCTGCTCGACCATGCTGGTGAGGGGCTTGCGGATCCAACCGCTGATGTAGAGTACGATCGCCAGCACCACGGCCAGCATCAGCACAGTCAGTACGGTCTGGACGCTGAGCAGCACCTCCAGACGGTCGTTCAGACGCATCCGCTCTTTGTCGTTGGCCTCGATCAGCTCTTCGGTGCAGGCTCTTGTGCTGCTGCGGATGCGCGCCTTGTAATCTTCATAGCGGTCCCCGTAGACCAGATTCAGCGCAAGACGGTACTTCTCCGCCGGGGATTTGGCCGCGTCTTCCGGACTCAGCCCGGCCTCCCGAAGCTCATCCGGGATCAGTGCTTCCTCGTATTCTCCGGAGGACAGAATGAGATTCATGGCCTGATACTCGTCGGCCATCAGCTCGTTGGACAGGGAAAGCGCGTCGGACAGGTGCGTATAGGCCGTGCTGTCGCGGGACATCATGCTCTCCAGATCGGAGACCGCCTTGTCCCTGCGCCGGGTCTCGTTTGCCTCGGTAAAATAGTTTTGCAGGTATGGGAACTCCCCGGTCACCACAAAGCTGCGCACCGCCTCTGTCAGGGTGTCCGAGCCGGCCTCCAGATTGGCTGCTGCCTGCTCGGCGAGGATATAACGCTCGCTGGCCTGCTCCATGCGCAGATAGCCATGGGTCGCCATCGAGTCGCAGATATAGAGCGCCGTGGCGGCAAGGAAGGCCGCCAGCATGAAGATTCGGCTGGCCTTGTGCATCGAGATGCTCAGCTTCTCGCTCCATTCCTTCAGAAACGATTGTTTTTTCGCCGTCTTTGTCTCAGCTTTATGATTCGCAGTCTGCGCTTCCTCCTGTGAGACAGACCCCTTTTTTGCTTCCTGCAGGAAGGGCTCGAACTTCTCCGGCGGGACAGGGGGAGAGAAAAGGTAGCCCTGGACCATGTCGCAGCCGATCTCGCGCAGGGCCTTCATCTGCTCCTCGGTTTCCACACCCTCGGCGACCACCGGCGCGGACAGATGCCGGGCGATCTCGAGGATGATCTCGAGCATGTGGATATCCTTCTCCTGACCGAAGGCGGAGTTGATAAACTTCATATCCAGCTTCAGCACGTCGATGGGCAGGGTGGACAGCATGTTCAGCGAGGAATAGCCCGTGCCGAAGTCGTCCATCTCTACCAGAAAGCCCATCGAGCGCAGGCGCTTCACCGTCTCGATGATCTGCTCGGCATCCTCGGCGTAGGCCGATTCCGTCACCTCGAGATGGAGAGCTTCCGCCTCCAGCCTGCTCTCTTCCAGAATGTCCAGCAGAGTATAGACGATGTTCGCATCATACATGTCCACGCGCGACACGTTCACGGACACGGGCACGGTGAAGCCGACCGTGTCTTTCCAGATGCGGATCTGTCTGGCAGCCTCACGCCAGATATAATGATCCAGCTTCTGTATCAGCCCGTTTTCCTCAAACAGCGGAATGAACACGCCGGGGCTGATGAGTCCCAGCTCGGGATGCTGCCAGCGCACCAGTCCCTCCGCACCGGCCAGGAAGGGCTTTTCGCCGGTGATGTTGAACTTCGGCTGGAAGAACACCCGAAACTGCTTCTCTTCGATCGCCCGGGGGAAATCCTCGATCAGCTGCTCGGAATACATCTCGGCCTTGCGCAGGGTGTCATCATAGATGCCGATGCTGCGCGTGAAGCTGTTGCGCACGGAATCCGAGGCGTTCTTGGCGCGGTCAAAACGCCGCTCCAGCTCCACCGATTTGTCTACATTCGAGTAGACGCCCATGCGCAGGCGCACGCGGTTGTTGGCGTTCTGCTCACCGGAGAGGCCCATCGAGGCGTTGTCGAGAATGGCCTTGTAGTCCTCGCGATGAGGGCAGTACACCAGGAAGATATCCGCCTCGCAGCGGCAGACGATGCCGCCCGCGTCGTGCACGATCTCCCGTGCCTTCTCGCCAACGCGGCGAAGCACCTCGTCCGCATAGGCGCGGCCGTAGCGCTCGTTGATGATGCTGAAGCGGTTGATATCCAGAACGATGGCATCCATCGGGGTATCCCGGTGATACTGGTCATACTGTTCGGCATAGTTGAAGAAGAACTCCCGGTTATACAGGCCGGTCAGCGGATCGCGCTCTGTGGACTGGATAATCTGCCGCCCCTCGAACAGCTCGATGGTGCGGTGGACACGCGCGAGGATGACCCCCGGCTCCGGATAGGGCTTTTGGATGAAGTCACCGGCCCCGGCATTCAGGCAGTCGATTTCCTGGGACTGATCGCCCGAGGCCACGATGACGGGCAGATCCCGGGTATCCGGATCGGCCTTGATGCGGCGCAGCACCTCGAAACCGGGCATGACGGGCATGATCAGATCGAGAATGACCAGAGAGAGGAGGCCTTTCTTCCCGTCAATGACGGAAAGCGCTTCTTCTCCGTTTTCCGCGAAAAGGACCTCGTAGTCCTTTTCCAGGATCATGCCGAGTATGGCGCGGTTGACAGCTTCATCCTCCACGACGAGGACCAGCCGCCTGCCGTCGGCAGAATGGAACTTCGCCTGATTGTCCCCCATATGGGTCCACCTTCTCTCAGAATACACGTTTTCCCGCGGCCTGCAGGACTGCCGTCACAGAGAATCGGACAGCCGGACTGCAGACAAAAACAGGACTGAATACCCGTTAAAGGTATTTTACAGGATTTGCCTGCGAAATTCAACAGGTCTCTGATGCTTTTTTCCTCGCGGCACCGGGGCGCGGGCAATAATTTCGGCGGAGGGTAGATTTCTCAAAGCCGAGATGGTATGATAATGCCATTCCGTTAACCGGTCACAGGGGGAGGCGGCAGTGATGACAGAGCTTGAAAGAAACAGAATGGAAGAGATGGTCCGGCGGTTGAACGAGGCGTCCGAGGCGTATTACGGCGGTGCGCTCTTTGACGAGCTGACCCGGCTGGAGGAGGAGACCGGCGTGGTTCTGCCGGACAGCCCGACACAGAAGGTCAACACCGCGTCAGAGGACAACATCGCCGGCGAGAAGGAGACTCATGAGTATCCGGCCCTCTCGCTGGCCAAAACCAAAAAGGTCGAGGACCTGCAGGAGTGGGCAGGCGATCGCCCGGTCTGGCTGAGCTGGAAGCTCGACGGGCTCACCCTGGTGCTGACCTATGACGGGGGGAAGCTCGGCAGAATCCTCACCCGCGGCAACGGCAGCGTCGGGACAAACATCACCTTCATGAAGACGGCCATCCGCGGCATTCCGGCGGAGATCGAGGAGCAGGGCCACCTGGTCGTGCGCGGGGAGGCGACGATCTCGTACCCGGATTTTGAGAAGCTGAACGAGACCGTCTCCGACCCGGCCGAGCGCTTTGCCAACCCCCGCAACCTGGCATCCGGCACCCTGGCGCTGGACGCCAAACGCCTGGACGAGGTGCGGCAGCGCAGGGTGACCTTCAACGCCTTCACGCTGGTACACACCGACAGAGAGATCGTCTCATGGGGCGAACAGATGGACTGGCTGGACCGACTCGGCTTCATCACGGTGGACCGCGAGCTGACCGATGCCGCAGGACTGCCGGCGACCGTGGAAAAGTGGACGCGCCGGGTGGAGAGCGGCGAGATGCAGATCCCGGTAGACGGCCTGGTCATCTGCTATGACGATACGGTCTATGCGGCCACGGGCAGCGTGACCGGTCACCATGCGACGCGGGCGGGCTATGCCTTCAAATGGCAGGACGAGTCGGCCCTCACGACCCTGCGCGAGGTCGAGTGGTCCTGCGGCGCGACGGTGATCACGCCGATCGCGATCTTCGACCCGGTGCAGCTGGAGGGGACAACGGTCTCCCGGGCCTCGCTGGTGAACCTCAGCGAGATGGACCGCCTCGGCATCGGAGAGAACGGCAAAACCGAGATCGAGGTCATCAAATCCAACAAGATCATCCCCAAGGTGGTGGGCGTCACCCGCGCCATCGGAAAGTATACGCTTCCGGAGCACTGTCCGGCCTGCGAGGCGCCGGTGAGCATCGCCACGGGACCCAGCGGGGCCCGTACGCTGAAGTGCGATAACCCGGACTGCCCGGCCAAGAACCTGAAGAAGTTCGAGCGCTTTGTCAGCAAGAGCGGCGCGGACATCGACGGCCTGTCCATCGAGACTCTGCGTGATTTCGTGGGCTTCGGCTTTATCCACAGCTTTGCAGACCTGTACCGCCTCGACCGCTATGCCGGGCAGATTCAGGAGCTGGAGGGCTTCGGAAAGCGCAGCTGCGAGAATCTGCTCGCGGCGGTGGAAAAGTCGCGGGCGGGGACGGATGCCGTGCACTTTCTGAATGCGCTGAGCATTCCGCAGATCGGGCTGGACGCCGCCAGGAAGCTGGTGGATGCCTGCGGCTGGCCGGGATTTGTCCGGGCGCTGGAAGAGGGCAGGGACTTTGCCGCGCTGAACGGCCTGGGGCCGGAGCGCTCGGCCTGCATCGGCAGATGGTATGCGGATGAAAAGAACAGAAGCGTTTTTTACGAGTTGCTGGAGCTGATGCGCATACCGGAGGCAGAACCGGTGACCGAGGTGAAGGGCAGCTGCGTCGGGCTTACCTTTGTCATCACCGGCGATGTGCACCGCTTCAAAAACCGGGATGCCTTCAAAGCCTATGTGGAGGCAAACGGCGGCAAGGTCGCCGGCAGTGTCTCGAAGAAGACAGACTATCTGGTGAACAACGATGTCGCCTCGACATCCTCCAAGAACCTTAAGGCGCGCGAACTGGGCATCCCCATCCTCTCGGAGGATGATTTTATCGCCCGCTTCGGCCGGGACTGAAACACAGCCGGCCTTCCGGCTGACTGCCGCTGCGCATATTGATGTTCAGAAAAGAAAACAGATCGGGCAGACGGCTTGCCCGGTCTGTTTTTCAGTCAAGCGGTACTTGACCGCAAAGCGTGCATTCCGATGTACAATGCAGACGTGATCACAAAGAAAACAATACTGCATCGGAAAGGAAGCACAGACAATGAACAGAACAGAACTGGTTTTTATCCTCGACATGAGCGGCTCGATGGCCCATCTGACCGACGACACCGTGGGCGGCTTCAACAGCATCCTGAAGGAACAGTCCGGAAAGGAAGGGGAGGTGCTTGTCACGACCTATCTCTTCAACAATGACAGCAGGATGATTCACGACAGGGTGCCGATCCGCGAGGTTCCCCCGATGACGGAAAAGGATTACTGTGCGGGCGGCTGCACGGCGCTGCTGGATGCCATCGGCGGGGCCATCCATCACATCGCAGGGATTCACCGCTATGCCAGGAAGGAGGACATCCCCGACCATACCGTCTTCGTCATCACGACGGACGGAATGGAAAACGCCAGCCACCGCTACAGCGCCGATCGGGTCAAAGAGATGATCCGGCATGAGACGGAGAAGTACGGCTGGGAGTTTCTTTTCCTCGCGGCGAATATTGACGCCGTGGAGACGGCCGGCTCCCTCGGCATCGATGCCGACCATGCCGTGGATTATGTACCGGATGCCGTGGGCTCGGCGGTGTGCTATGAGACCATGAATCTGGCGGTCGGGAATGTCCGTATGGGGGCGCCGCTGAGCCGGGACCGCTCCTGGCGGAAAAAGGCCGACCGGGACTACAAAAACCGCGGGAAATAAAGTATAATAATCACATCTGACAGAAAGGGGAGCGCAGCATGGCACTGACAATTGTCCGGGACGATATCACCAGGATGCAGGTGGATGCCATTGTAAATTCCACGAATGAGAGGCTGTGCCCGGGCGGCACCGGCGTCGACGCGTCGATCCATGCCGCGGCCGGTCCGGCGCTGGCGGAGGCGCTGCAGGCGATCGGCGGCTGCGCGGAGGGCTCTGCCGTGCTGACCGACGCTTTCGGCATCTCGTCCTGCCGGTACATCATCCATACGGTCGGGCCCCGGTATCGGGATGGAAGGCATGGGGAAGGGGCCCTGCTGAGAAGCTGCTACGATTCGATCCTGCATCTGGCGCGGGAGAAGGGCTGCCGCTCTCTTGCGATTCCGTCCATCTCGTCCGGGGCCTACGGCTTCCCGAAGGACGAGGCCTATCACATCGCCACCGGCTGTATCCGGCGCTTTCTGTACGAGCTGCCGGATGACGAGGACATGATGGTCTATCTCGTGCTCTTCGATCAGGAGTCCGTGGACATCGGCAGGCGCCTGGACGGCGAGATCCGCGAGAATATCGCAGAGACCTATCCCAACGCAAAAAAGGAAAAACTCAGAGGCCTCTTCGGGCGTACATCCAACCGGGTCTACCCCGAGGAGGACGCCGCGGCCATGGCCCCGATGCCGATGCCGACGGCTGCTGCCGGCTCGGCCTTCAGCGGGATGGCGGAACCGGCAGAGGAGAGCGACTATGCGGCGCAGGACCTTTCCTTTGCCGAGATGTGCGACTGGTGGTGCGAACAGAAGGCCATCTCCAAAAAGCACTTCTACGCCGATGCCAACATCAACAAGGCCATGTTCTGGAACATGAAGCACCACCCCGAGCAGATGCCGAAAAAGACCAACGTTCTCGCCTGCGCCGTCGGCCTGAAGCTGGATTATGACCAGACCCAGGATCTACTGATGCGGGCAGGGATGACGCTTTCCCGCTTCTATGAGCTGGACAGGATCGTGGAACGGTATATCCGCAGCCGCAGCTATGACATCGACACGATCAACGGCGAACTGTTTGAGCGGGATCTGGCCCTGCTGGGGACCTTTTAGCTCCCCCTGGCTTCGCCTGCCGCGCCCGGAGCAGAACAACTACCCGGGCCGCCGTTTTCTGTTGTTTTCTGTCATGATCCATGCTACAATCAGCTTACTCATAAGCAAGGAGGGAATGATAATGAAAAAGACCTGGATGGCCGTAATCGCGGTGGTATTATGCCTCGTTACGATGCTTTCGGCGGTGGCCTTCGCGGATTCTGCTCCCGCTGCCGATGCCCCTGAGGTGCAGGCTGCTGCCAATGGGGCGGCGGAGAGCGAAGCGGACGCTGCAGCGGGGAAAAGGATTTATTTTGCGGCTCCGCTTTTCTGCCAGAGTGAGAAAGACTACAACCTGAAGCTCGTGAAAGTGCTCGAAGACCATGGGTATCAGGTCTTCCTGCCCCAGCGCGACGGCTTTCTGGCTCCGGACCTGGAAGGTCTGACGGAAGAGGAGCTGACAAAGACGATTTTCGACAAGGATGTCAGCGAAGTTCTGAAGGCGGATATCGTCTTTGTGCTTCTGGACGGACGGGTCCCGGACGAGGGTGCCTGCGTGGAACTCGGCATCGCCTATGCCAACGGCAAGAGATGCTACGGCTTCAAGACAGACGCCAGAGCTGTCGAGCTCAATCTGGAGCTGAATCCGATGATCACCGGCTGCCTCATCAAGCTGTTCAGAGACAATGACGGAGACAGTCTGATTGCCCAGCTGGAGCAGTACCTGTCTGAGAACGAATTATAACTCCTCAAAGGAAGCCGGCTTCAGCCGTCTTGACAAAGGTGTTTTTTTGAGTACAATACAAATTAGTTTGAATTCAAATTATTTAAGACGACCTGTCGGATGATTGAATTCAGACAATACTTTTTTAAGGATGGGTATCTCATGAAGCATCTGAAACTTTCCCTGGCATTCCTTCTTGCAGCGGCACTGGTGATGAGCTTTGGGACGGCTGCGTTCGCGGAAGAAGGCTCTGCTTCCGCAGAGGGTCTGGACGAGACCGTCACGGTCACAGTCACCGTGGATGACGGGAAGATCACAGGCGTCGAGGCCGTTACCGACAAAGAGGAAGAGACCGTGGGCCGGCAGGCTCTGACGGAGATTCCTGCCGCCATGCTGGAGGCCAACAGCGTCAATGTCGACGGCATCTCCGGTGCGACTGCCACCAGCAACGCCGTTCTCTCCGCCGCTGCGGAAGCCTATCTGAAGGCGCTGGGCGTCGATATCGACCTTTCTGTCTGGGCGGCCGGACAGGGCTATGTAAAGGGCGAGGATTACCGGATGGTCCCCGCTGTTGACGCGGTCACCTCTGCCACCGAGTCCGGTCAGGGCGGCATCAACTTCGGCGATGTCGATCTCTCCGACGAGCTGAAGAAAGAGCTGATCCTAGACTATCTGAAGGGCGCCGAGGGCAACTATCGCGAGATGTACCAGATCGCCACTTCCTTCAACAACACCCCCACGATCGGCAGTGTGGAATATGTTCTCGACCCTGAGGATATGACGCTCTTCGGCTCCAGCGAGACGAACACCGCCAAGCTGAACAACATGATGCTCAATCCCCAGGTGGACCTCTACTGGACCCGTCAGATCCGGGCCGGGGATGTCTGCTCCGAGGCTGCGCCCGTGCTTCCCAGCTATTTCATGAGCTACGGCGTCGAGATCACCGGTACTTACGTACCCATCGTCTTTTCCGAGCTGAGCGAGGATGAGATCCCTGTCTATGTTGCCAAGGCCCACTATTATTTTGAGACGCTGGATACCACGGCCCAGCTCGCCGCGATGGACGACGATGCGCTGTACGAATATCTCTGCGCCTCGCCCATGAACTTCTACCAGATCGTGCCGAGCCGCATTGTCGTCACGTCCCCCTGGTTCCTGAATGTCTATGACAGCGGCTATGCCAGACAGTTTGTGGATGAGGACCTGCAGGCTGCGCTTCTCGCTGCCGTGCAGGAAGCCTATCCGGAGGCGGAGTCTCTGACCACGCTGGACTTTGCCACCTTTACCGCCACCGGGCTCAAGACCCAGCAGACGCTCGCTTTTTAACTGAAGTACGGATTGATGGGAAGCCGCCGAGATGATCGGCGGCTTCTTCAACAGCAGGGAGGAAATGCCGATGGAAGATTTTTCCTACACAATCATGAAGCTGCAGTCGCTGTTCCACCGTCAGCTGCTCAAAGGCCTGGAGGGCAGCGGCCTCAGCACCGGGCAGCCCAAAGTGCTGGCTTTTCTCAACAGCCATGAGGGCCTCGCACAGAAGGAGATTGCCAGGGCCTGCCAGCTGGAGCCGGGCTCCGTTACGGTCCTGCTGAAGCGGATGGAGCAGCAGGGCATGGTCGAGCGCCGTGTCCGTGACGGCGACAAACGCAATCGCTGCGTTTATCTCACTCCTCTTGGCCGCGAGCTGGCCGGAAAGGTCGTGGCGCGCTTTTATGAAGTGGAGGAGATGGCTTTCAGGGGCTTCTCGGAGGAAGAGCAGGCATGCTGTCTGGCATTCTGTGAACGGATGCTGGCGAATCTCGCGTTCAGAAAGGACGAGAGTTCCGGGGAGGCCGTGTCTTCCGCCTCTGATATACTGTAAAAGCACTTCCGAATGACACGGTCTCCCTGCTCATAGCACGGGGATGCACAGACAGTATTGCGGCGAGATGCGGATGGTGTTATACTGAAATACACTGCTCCCACAGGCTGTGCCGGCCGAATAATGATAAGATGAGGTGCTTCCCATGCTCGCATCTCCCGGGCTTTTGACATATCTGATCGTCTGTCCGCTGGTCTTTCTCGGCGGCTTTGTCGACGCGGTCGCCGGCGGCGGCGGGCTGATCTCCGGGCTGATCTCGCTGCCGGCCTACATGATCGCGGGGCTGCCGGTTCACAACGCCATCGCCACCAACAAGCTGAGCTCGGCCATGGGCACAAGCGTGGCCACGTTCCGCCTGGCCAGGGCGCATTTCATTCCCTGGAAGAAGGCCGTGCCCTGCGTGATCGCGGCGCTGATCGGGTCGAACATCGGGGCGCATCTGGCGCTGCTGGTGGATGCGGAGCTGTTTAAGCGCGTCATGTTGGTCATTCTGCCGCTTACGGCGCTTTACCTGCTTTTCCGCAGGAAGGATTTTGACGATCCGGGAGAGGAACTGCCGCCGCTGAAAACCCTGCTCCTCTCTGTGGGGATCGCCTTCGTGATCGGGGCCTATGACGGATTCTACGGCCCCGGGACCGGCACCTTCCTGATCCTCCTGCTCACCAGCGTGGCGCACTTCCGGCTGGGCGAGGCA
>ONGJ01000041.1 GCA_900317375.1 uncultured Eubacteriales bacterium | reverse complement strand
GATCGAGACCCCGGAGATCAAGATAACCGTGGACCCGCAGTACAGCCATCTGATCCGGACGGAAGTCATAGACGGGCGGAAATTCATCCTGATCGCCGCAGACAACGGCGTGGAGATCAACGGCATCGACGTGGACATCGCATAAACGGAAAAATCGGCGATCTGTACGATTCTGTACAGGTCGCCGAAATGATTTGGGGTCGGTCGGAATGACAGGACGTCCCTCGCAGGGCAGAGACTTCCGGGGAGCGCCCGACTGCAGATGACTGCATTGCGCGGAGTGTGGGTTGTTCCTCGCTCCGCAGTTGTCCCGTCCGCGCATCATTTTTCTAAAATGAATCAGGTCCCGGTTAACGCTTATTCTTTATCCGAAGAAAGCACGGCAGCTCTTCCCTGCATGACATTGTCCCGTTCAAAGGCGCGGCGGATCTCGTTGAGAACATGCTTTTTATCCGCGCTCCACAGGGGCGCAATCAGGCCGCGTTTTGCACCGTCACCCGTCAGGCGGTGGATCACCATGTCCGGCGGAACCGCCTCGAGGCACTGCTCCAGAACCCGGATATACTCTTCCAGGGACAGCGTCCGGAACAGCCCCTTTCGGTAATCCTCGGCAAGGTCTGTCCCTTCCAGCACGTGGAGAAGCTGGAATTTGATCCCCTCCGCCCCGCTCTCGCCGATATAGCGTGCCGTCTCGACCGCCATTTCGAGCGTCTCACCCGGCAGGCCGATGATCATGTGGACAACGACGGAGATCCCTGCGGCATGCAGCCTTTTGACGGCATCGTCAAACACTGTCAGCGGGTATCCGCGCCGGATCGCCTTCGCCGTCTGTTCATGGACGGTCTGAAGGCCGAGTTCCACCCACACGGGCTTAATCCTGTTCAGCCCGGAGAGAAGGGAAAGCACCTCATCCGGAAGACAGTCGGGCCTGGTGCCGACGGACAGGGCAACGACCTCCGGATGAGAAATCGTCTCGGCATACAGCGTCTTCAGGCGGTCCGGGGGCGCATAGGTCCCGGAAAAGCGCTGATAATAGGCGATATACTTTCTTCCGCCTTTGGCAGCGACAAGCTGTTTTGCCGCCTCGATGGCGGCAAAGACGTCCTCCCCCACCGGAACGGAAAAATCACCGCTGCCCCCGTCGCAGAAGCTGCAGCCCCGCGTCCCGAGCGTTCCGTCTCTTGTCGGGCAGGTGAAGCCGCCGTCGAGGGCAAGCTTATAGACTTTTTCCCCGAACTGTTCGCGAAGGCTTGCATTCAGGCTGCGCCAGCGGCAGCCGTCCGGTTTCAGCATGCTTGTCTATTCCTCGGTTTTCTCACAGGGATGTGCCGCATACCGCTCGTCCTTCAGCAGGGCATACCAGCTGGTATCGCAGATGCCCTGGTTGTTTCTGTCCGCGCTGCGCTGGGTCCCCTCATACTTCATCCCGCATTTTTGCATCACCATGCCGGAGTGCGGATTCCGCGGATCGTGACGGCCTGCGACGCGGTTACATCCCACCGTATCGAAGAAGAAATCCATCACCGCCCCGAGGGCCTCGGACATGATCCCCTGATGCCACCAGCGTCTTCCCAGGCAGTAGCCGATCTGTACCGCCGCGATGTCGTCGCTGACATCCACGGCACCGATGCTGCCGATGGGCTCGTCCGCGCGGTCTTTCAGGACGATCGCCCACTGATAAAAGCTCTTCTGTGCGTAGGCGGCGGTCCAGTCCGCCAGAACCGCCCTGCTGGTCTCGACGCCGGCATGGGCGGGCCAGGTCAGGTACCGGGTCACCTCGGGATCGGAGGCCCAGTTTGTGTACATGGCATCCGCATCACGGACGGTAAAGCGTCTCAGGATCAGCCTTTTCGTTTCCAGGGTCTGTGTTCCGCAGTGCTTCATCGCTCCTCCTCAGGCATAAGTGCCCTGCCAGACGGTGTGGTCATTCCCCTCTTCATCCAGCACGGAGCGGAGATACCAGGCCGTCATACCGTTTTCCTCCGCCCAGAGCCCGGCGAGCCTTCCGTCGGGATCCAGCGCGGCAATCTCCCTCAGGTCGCCGGAAAAGTATGCCCGGTTCAGCGCCTGAAGGTAAGCCAGCATCTCCGCCCAGAGAACGGGGTCGTCTACAAGCGGCGCCATGCCGGCGGGCGTGAAATGCGCATCCATGTATGTGCCGGCGGCCCCGGCGAAATCCTGAAACACCGCGTCCGGGCGTCCGTTTCTTTCCGCCCAGGCGGCGAGGTCCAGACGGCGGGTCCCGTAGCGGAGCCGGCCGTCTTCCGCGGTCAGAACCGCATACTGGCAGGGATAGGAGCACAGCGCGGAGGTGGCAATCTCGGTCAGGCCGTCCTCGGACTGGACGTGCTGGGTGTGCAGGTGCCCGCTCAGGCAGAGGGGAACCCCGTATCTGCGGAGCAGCTCCTGAAGGCGCTGTGCCTCCTGAATGACATAGCCGCCGCGGAAAATGCTGTGCTGAAAGACATTCTGGTGACCCGCGACGAGAACAAAGCGGCCCTCCTCGCGGGCTTTCTGCAGCTGTGCCTCGATCCACCCAAAAGTCCGGTCGGAGAGGCCGCAGAAATCGTGGGCGGTATTCTCGTCGAGCATCATGATCCAGACCTGCTCATTGAGCTGCCAGACATAGCTGAGCGAATCGGAGTCGGCGGAGAGCGCCTCGCCGGGGCCGAAATCCCGATAGATCCCGGCAAAGCTTTCGCTGTCTGCAAAGGGAACGCGCTCGAAACTGCCGCCCCGGTAGAGGGCGGCATTCTCGTTATAGACGTCATGATTGCCGGGCAGAACCAGAACGGGGATCCCGGCATCCTCGAGCCTCTGCAGCTTCCCGGCCAGACGGCGGTGGCTGATCTCGGCGCCGTTGAAGGTCAGATCCCCGGTGAGAAGGACCACGTTGGGGGGATCCGCGAGCACCTCGTCCAGAAAGGCATCCGTGATTTCCTCCACATAGGGCATGAACTTGCTGTCGCCGTTTTTCAGGGTCTGCTGATAGCCGGGCCCGCCGTCCGTCAGCTCAGGCGCGATATAATGAAGGTCGCTGGCAATCACCGCGCGAAAGCCGCTCGACGATGCCTCGGCATGCCCTTCCGCGCAGAAAGCGAGCCCCGCGCAGAGGGTGAGAAGCATCATGGGAAGGACTTTCCCTCTTATCCGGTTCATCATGCGGAGGCGTCATCCCCGTCATCCGAGCCGCCGCCGAAGCCCGGCGGACGGATCCCCCGCAGGCGCAGACTGCGCCTGGGGCGCGGAACGGGAAAGCGGGCGCCCATCACCTGGTTGATGATCCACACGGAGAAGGAGAGGACCAGCAGCGGGATCAGACAGGACGTGACGATCATGATGGCAAGGCTTTCGATGAAGCGGTTCAGGATCTCGCCGGCCCGGTCCACGAGGCTGGAGGTGCTCTCGGAGAGCGCATTGAGGATCCGCTGAAAGGCGCCCTGATCCTCCCCGGCTTCGCTGAGGAGGGCGGTGTCCTCGGCGAGATCCTCCGCCGCGGAGATGGTGCTGTCAATCGAGTCCTGATAGGTGTTGTAAATCAGGTCCGAAACATGAACGCTCAGCGGAATGACAAAATACAGCGCAAGGCTGACAACGGCAATTTTCTCGAGGATCGGGCGGAAGGAGCTCTTGCTGCGGAAGAAGCTCAGCGCGTAGAGAACGCAGACCGCAGGGAGGATGAAGCGGAACACCCCCGAACCGAGGATGGTCATCAGGTATTTTTCGGCGTAAAGGACGCAGAGAATCAGAATGCCGTATTCGGAGAAATCCGCCAGCTTCTCGGCAATCGGCGTCCCGATGTCGCTGGGGATCGCCGTAATCCCCACCGAGACGGCCGTGGAGGACGCGGTCAGCCGCAGAACGCTCTGTACCTTGCTGTCAAGCGACTGCAGGATGCCCGAATAGGTCTCGGGACTGGAAAGCAAGCGGCCCAGAATGAAAAAGGATATGACCGCAAGCAGGATGCAGAGAACGACCCTGGCCGCGAGCGAAAGCTTCTGATCGCGATTCATGGGTAATCCCTCCCTATCTCGAGCGAGTATTCGTTCAGGTCCACAAGGCTGCCGATCATCCTCTGGACGATGACCTGAGCATTTTCATAGGCTCTGTTGAGGATGCCCTTATCCACCGCTTTCTGGCGGGCGGTCTCGTCGATGGATTTCAAGGCGTCGTTATAATTCTCGAGCGTGATGCGGTTGCCGATGCCTTCTCTCTCGGAATACTTCTGAAAACTGTTGAAATCGATCTCCACGCTCATGATCTCCGCCTCCGGCAGAAGCACATAGATGCGCTTGGTGTCCTCGCGCATGTCGATCTTGGCATCCGTGAGGTCGATGCCTGCGGTCACAACGCCGTCATAGCTGATGAGGAAATTGGAGTTGGTGAAGCCGAGATTGATGTTCCAGAGCGTTTTGACGCTGGAATAGTTGACCACTTCCGTAAAATAATACTCTTCCGTGGCAAGCTTCCCGATGTCCTGCAGGCCTTCCCGGATCGTCTCGGTGGTGGTCTCCTGCCGGATCTGCAGGAGCTCGGGGCGATCGGCCTTCGGCTTTGATGCGACCGCGGGCGTGCCGTTCGGAACCAGGCTTTCCTGCTGCGATGCCGTACGGAAGCCCCACAGAACAATCGCCAGAATGAGTATCGCCATCAGACTGATCAGGACGATATAAACTGTCTTCTTTTTCATGAAGTCTCCTTTCCGCCGCTGAACAGACCGGCTCTGATCGCCGTGCTGCAGCAAGGCACTTTCATCATGTACGGTTCATGTTTTCCGATTCTATCATGATTCCACGCAAAACACAATAACAGGCGCCGATACAACGCAGCCCCCTCCTCACAGGCAGCGGAACCGGCACGGGCAGAACGGTGCTGACGGCCGGCCGCATTTCGGCTTACAGCGATTGTATCACGGTTTTCGTCACACAAGCGGCACACAGATCCCTTCGGCCGTCTCCTTCCATATCCTGCGTGAGAATGCCGAAAAGCCCCGGACCGCCGATCATCAGCAGCCCGGGACCCTGTTTTATGCGTCATCGTATCGGTATCTTTTGAGTATCTGACCGTAAGCCAGGCAGAACAGCACCCCCGAAACGCCCAGGACAAACATCATCAGCGCCGCACCCGAGCCTTTCCCGCTTCCGAAGAGCAGCACGGGCAGGGAATCCGCCGCCCGGGCTGCCATAAAGGGTTCGCAGACCTCGTCCACAAAAAAGCCGCCCAGGGAAAGCCCGATGGGAATTGTAAAGAACTGCAGCGTATTTCTGCAGGCGTATACTCTGCCCTGCAGTTCCACGGGGATCGAATTGCGCATGATGACGATCTGATTGGCGCTCATGACCGGCACCAGAATCCAGCCCACGATCTGGCCGATACACCACCAGAGAGGATTCCTCGAAAATGCCAGAACGAAATTCTCGATCCCCAGGGCAAACAGCATCGATCGGTAGATGACCCTGACCCTGTCCCGGGGCTTTTTCATGACGGTCGCGAGCAGGCTGCCCAGAACCATCGCAAGCCCGGAGCACGAAGTGACGATGCCCAGAACGCCGTTTCCGCGGAGGGGAATCACAAGCGCCGGAAGAACGGCGTCAAACGCAGAGGCAATGAGATTGACCCCCGCCATGAACAGGATCACATGCAGCACCAGCGGGTTCTTTTTCAGAAACCGAAGACCTTCCGCGGCAAGCGTGATCAGCTTTTCCTCGTTTCCGGCCCCTGCTGTGACCTCCGGGATCGGAATGAAAAAGGCCAGCGTCACAAACGCGGCGGCAAACGTGAGAAGATCAACCGTGATCACCGCCTCCAGCCCGGCGGCCCCATAGACCGCAGCCGCGATCAGCGGGTTGCCGATGGAGATGAGAGAGCGGGAAAGCGACTGCAGGCCGCCGGTTTTCTGGTACTGTGCCTTCGGTATGACAAGCGTGTATGCCACCTCCGAGGCAGGCTGCTGGACCGTGTTCATCAGCCCGGAGAGAGCATTGACGGCATACAGATGCCACACGCAGAGCCGGTCCGTTTTGTACAGCACAAGGATCAGCACCGTGCAGCCGGCAGCGAAAATGTCGCAGGCCAGCATGGTTTTCTTCTTGTCAAGCCGGTCTGTTATCGCGCCGGCGAAAATGCTCATGAGCACATAGGGCGCATAGCTGCAGATGCTCAGCATCGCCGTGCTGAGGGCGGAGCCGGTCTTTTCATACAGCCACAGCGTCAGCGCAAAAGAGGTCATGGCGCTTCCAAGCTGAGAAAGGCTCTGCGTGCTCCACAGCAGATAAAAGTCTCTCAACCCGACAGGATTGTTATTCATTTTTCTTTACTCCTTCATCATTCATGATTATGAATCGAGAGCAAAGCCTGAGGAATTCCTTTCCTCCGCACAGTCTCCTCAGGCTCTGCGCGGAGCAAAAACAAGGGTGCGTTTCATTCTTCTGTCTCCTCAAATCACAGGTCCGTATTCCGCTCGATGATCATCTCGGCGGAGCCTTTTTCCAGTGCGTTGTACGCGTCATAATGGAGGTGGCTTCCTGGTGCGGCCTCAGCCAGTGCGGCAAGCTGCCCTGCCAGTGAGAGAAGCCCTTCCCTGTTGGCAGAAATCACCACAGCGTTCTTTTCCATACCCACACGGATCTCAAATCCGTCAACCCATTTCAGATTCATTTCTTCTCCCGTCCCTGCATCAGACGGATCAGGGTCTGCCCGCCTCTGTTTCAGAAGCTTCCCTGCAGAACGGCGTCGATGATCGTGCTGCCCACAAGAAAATTGTTTTCCATCGCCGTGGGAAAGATGTCGGCTGCTTCTTTGCTGTAGTCCTGTGAAAGCTGGTCGTCCGTGCCGTCATTCCCCCACAGTATTTCGGGTGTTGCACCGCCCATGAACGCATCCATGTTGACGCTGCAGCGCAGGACGATCAGACGGTCCAGCAGACCCCTGAGTTTGACCGCCTCACAGACAGCGATATCCTCCATCTCGGTGACCGCATAGGGATCCGGGCAGTCATAGGTCTGTACCATCGCCAGCGCGTTCTCATGATCGTGCTGCCCCTTCCAGTAGTTATCCCCCGTCACCGTCGTACCCAGCAGAACGATCGGATCGCGGACGGCCCATTCGGCGCCGTCAAAGCAGCTGCTCATGTAGCTGCGGGTGCGCTCGGTGGTTTCGAGAGGCAGGTCCTTTACGAGCGCATAGACGCGCTGCACAAGCTGCGGGTCCAGCCTGACAACGGCCGCATCGTCAAACTCCTCCTCGTGGAACCATGTGAGGGCATCGGGGTCGCTCAGCTCCCGTGCGTCCGCACGGTGGCCGAGGTCGTAATCCACCGCAGCGGAGGCCACAACCACATCGCCCATCACGGTCGTCCCGACGGCCGAGCCGGCACAGCCGACGGAAAAAATATACGCATCGGAAAAGTCAAACCGGTCGTCGGAAAGAACGGCCGCCGTGTTCAGCGCGGCCCTCAGCTTCCCCATGCCCAAGGTGCAGAGGGCAACGCCGTCTTTCACATAGAGCCGGCAACCCTCCGCTGCATAGGGGACTTCGTATTCCTCTCCCCCGGCCAGATAATTTTCGTAGTAGAGCTGAGCCTCGCCCGGAAAGTCCCCGCTCATCGACCCGACCTCAAATTTCGGCAGGATCAGAACCCTGATGGGGATCTTTTCCGCAGGGTCGGCCGCAGCTGTGCAGGCCGTGCCGAACGGGGCGCCGCCTGCGCCCAGGGAAAAAAGCAGCAGAACCGCAGACAGCAGAACCGCAGGGATGATCAGCACACGCGTTCGCCCGGACGCCATAAAAGTACCTCCATTCATTCGGATTGATCACGGATTGACGGCTGACTTACAGCAGGATTGTATCATACGGAGGCAGCAAGTACAAGCGTTCAAAAAAACGGAAACCTGCGGCTCTCCGTCCATCCCTCAGGTCCTGGGAAAGGAATTGAACCACTCCCGTTCTTCAAACGCTTTCTTTATGGGAAGCAGCGGCTCTTCTTCCGCAATGCCAACCGGCAGAAAACAGACCAGTTCATAGTCCTCCGGCACGCCCAGTATACGGGCGATCTCGTCACAGATCCTGTCATCGTCGGTGATATGGCCTTCGTACCAGCAGCTCCGGTATCCCAAATCCGTGACGGCCAGCAGCATGTTCTGAATCGCGGCAGAATAATCCTGTACAGCAAAGCATTTATCCCGGTAGGCGTTGATCCTCTGCGTGAGAACAAAAATGGCAGCGGGTGCAGTCTCTCCGACGGGCGGATCAACCACACGGTGAATCTTTGACAGGATGGCAGGATCATCCACCGCAATCAGTGACGTCGTTTGCTTATTGCAGCCGGAGGGGGCTGAGAGTCCGGCCTGCATGATCTTGATCAGGTCTTCTCTCGGCACAGGTATGTTTTTATACTTTCCCCGGTAGCTGCGCCTGCTTTGAATCGCATCAAGAACGTTCATTCTGTTCCTCCAAACCGAAAGAATGAGATCTTCATATGCTTGTCTTTTCTCACTCATGTCAATCTGTATTTTCATTACCTATATTGTTGGATTATTGTATTATTTTACACAAAAGCGGCGCAGAATGCAAAGAAAGAAAGCGGCATTCTCTGCTGACTGACTCTTGCCAAGTTCGAATCATTACTCTTTACAGAGTTCTCGTGACGGAGTTATTTCAGAGACTTTGATTCAGCCCGGCCTATCCTGGTTCATAGAAACAAAATATGCGCGGTGCAGTGCTTTGGTGCGAGGTGAAATGTACTCTTCCGCGCAATTGCAGAAACCTGTAGTCGGGCGCTCCCCGGAAGCTTGTACCGTGCGCGGCAAGGGAAAATACTGCCCCTGACGCAGGTACTGCGGCCGCTCACAATTGGGAGGGAGGTCCTATATTTCCGACTATCCCCAATGTTTTTTGAAATCAAGCATATAGAAAACATCGAATAACATGTTGAAACGGAGACAAAACAGAATGGCAACCACTGTCGAAAAAGAATTGATACGGCTGTCCCGGATCGAAGAGCGCCTTCGTCGGCGGGCACATAAGGACAACATCAAGTGGAAAGCAGAATTGGAGGCAAAAATACCGGAAAAGGTTCTGATCAGCCTTCAGGCGGTCTTCAAAAAAGCGTTTGAAATCATATTTGACAAGGGCACGGAAATCATTGAAAAGACTTACAAGAAAGAAGAGATTCAAAAGGACTTCCTTATCCGGGATTATGCGTTAGATCTGGATCTGAATCAAAAGGGCCTTCGGATGCTCAACACCAGCGCGGAAATGAGCAATCTTATGAGCCTTGTGGTAAGCACAGTAGAGGGTGTCGGTCTCGGTGCCCTCGGGATTGGGCTGCCCGATATTGTTCTGTTCGTATCCGTCATCCTTCGCGGCTGCTACCAGACTGCTCTTCAATACGGCTTTTCCTATGACACGCCCGAGGAGAAATACTTTATCCTCACTGTTCTTGAGGGTTCAATGCTGAAAAACGAGATGTGGGATACCTGTAACGATCTGGTGAACACCATGCTGGTTTCACCTCCCGTACCGACCGAGGAGCAGATGGCCCAGCAGCTGCAGCATACCTCAGATGCCTTTGCAATGGATATGCTGCTCATGAAGTTTATCCAGGGATTGCCCGTCGTCGGCATTGTCGGCGGTCTCGCGAACCCGGTGTACTATCAGCGAATTCTGAACTATGTTAAGCTGAAGTATAGGAAACGCTACCTTCTGACGAAACAATAACGCTCTCGTCCTGTCGGAGGAACATCTGGAATGGAAGAAATAAACGGCGAATTCATCATGAAAGGCTGTGTGGAAGACGATCCTTCCCGTCTTGACACCCCAGATCAGTTGGTTAACCTCCTGCGATCTGCCGGTTTCCTTCCCCTCTTCTCCAATACGATCCCCGGCTTTTCAGTAGAAGAACATACTCTTGCCGAACACTGGTGGACCGGTGAAGATTCCGATCCCTGGCAATGGCGGCATGTTCTGTCTTCCCATCCGGAAATAGCTTACGGGAAATTCTTTGGAAAGAAAGCAGGTTTTATACATAAAGACTGGTTCCCTGTATTTGCTAACTACCGTCGTAACGGGTACGACTTTGACGCTCTTTATGATGATGGCCTTGCTCCATACAAGTGGAAGAACACGATGGATCTTTTCTCCCTTGATGACGTGTTGATTGACAAAGTTATTCCCGCGTCCGAGGTGGCCAACGAAGGGATAAAATCGGATCTTCAGATGCGAACATATCTGATCATCTATGATTTCAGGCAGAAGAGAAATAAAAAGGGTGAGCTTTATGGATGGCATCTTGCCCAGTTGTCCACACCGGAAACCAAATGGGGTTATGATTACATTACCAGCTCCTACGCAGAGAATCCTTTGATCTCATGGAAGAAGATTCAGGATAATGTCATGAGCCGTTTTCCTGAAGCGGATGATAAGGAAGTCTGGTCTCTTTTGGGAATGCGAGTTCTGTCGCATGAGCCAATTCAATTCTGATGGACCCTTCAACTATATTTTTTCGGCAAAACCGGTAAAAAAAGTCCGGTAGCTCGGAGCTACCGGCATTGAAAAGAGCATTCTTCTGCTGTATAAAATGGGCAATCCGACTTGCAAGAATACGATGGGGATTTAGTAATCCAGATAAGCACACGACTGAAGTCCCCTTTTCCCGCCGGAATTCCTTCCGGGATCAGCCATAACCCTGGGTTACAATCTCCCAGCCGCTGTCCTCGCCGCGGGCAAGCCACCATTCGTAATCGGTATATTCCGTATCAGCCTCCCAGGCACCGAACTGTTCTTTCGGAGAATGGAGATTCATCAGGAATTCCGCGACCTGGGTATAGTTCCCGTCCCCATTGAGCTCGTTCAGCCACCTGAGGTTCTCCTCGGTGCAGTTTTCGTCTCCGGAGTAGCGGATGCTGTGGAGTTCACAGCCCTCCCAGGACGCAAATGCGCATTTGATCTGCACAATCGCCTCGCTCAGATCCTCTTCCGTGAAGATTTCGGACTTACCAAGGTCGATCGTCACATCAGGAGCCTTGGTCCCGATGAGATACTCTTCCAGCGTGAGCCCTTCCTCCGTGATTTCCATCGCCATATTAACATCGTCCAGATAGCGGATATGCCAGGGCTCATAACCGTAACCGGTGATATGCTCTTTCCCGTTGAGATAGCGCAGGATGAATCCGTAATCGGCGAGCCTGGCATGGATCTTTTCCCAGACCTCCGGGTACTGCACCATATCCTCGTTGTAGTAGACATCGGTGAACGTACCGTCGTCGCCCTTCAGCTTGAAATAGAGGTCCAGCGCAAGACCGGTGTGATGCTCGGAGAAGCCGGGAGTGGCTACGGTCTTTGCCGCGTAGTCCGCGCCGTATTTTTCAATAAAGCGGTCCATGATGTCCTGCTGAGCCGCGACACTGCGGCGGGCGGAATCCAGTTCAAGGTAAATGCCTTCGTTTTCTTCGAGGTCCTCTTTCAGGGCGAGATAGGCGTCGTAGGCTTTTGTCTCAACCTCCACCTCGTCTCCCACGGAGTTGGTGACCGTGACGGTCTGCAGCGCACCTTCCCAGCCCTCCGGCAGGGAGTTGAGCTTGTTGACCAGCGCCAGATAATCGATCCCGGCGGCTTTGTCTGTCTCCGCCCGGGCGCTCACGGCGCCGGTACCGAGAAGCAGCACCGCGATGAGGAGAAAGACCGTGAGTCTCTTCATTTTACATTCCTCCTTCAACTTCATTGATTTCAAAGGGATACACAAGCTTCCATTGTCCGCGGATTTCATCACACAGTTTCAAAACGTTTTTTTCTCAGCTATAGTTCCCTCAAAATCAGATCTGTCTCGCCGGGATTCAGACCAAGTTCAATTCTTTTCACTGCCGGGTGATTCTTATAACGGGAACGGATCGCGTCTCGCAGAACCGTTCCGCCGTGATATCCGTGGATGATCCGGAGCGTGTATACTGCTCCGCCGGCTCTGCGCAGCTTCGCGTCAATCGCCGTGAAAGCCTGGGCTTTCGTCATTCCATGAGCATCTACTTCCTGGAAACTGCTGACCACAGATCTACCTCCCACAGGCTGCGTTCTTCGGCGTTCTTTTTCTGCCCGGGTGTTTTCAAATACCGGTTCCGGTTTCGCTCTGCCACATCGGACGGAATGATCATGAAACCGCGACGCTCAGCGGATCGACTGATAATAGCGCCTGACGAGGCTGTGATATCCCCATCTGCGAAGGTCCCGATACGAAATTCGATACTTATCTTTTCCGATCTTCCCGCTGGCCGCGGTACGGATCATGTCACAGAGCATCCTGTCCATCTCCCGGAGGCCGTCCGGGACCGAGACGACCTGAAACGCCTCGGGTATGCCGAATTGTGCGGCAAGCTGATCGGCGAACCGGATGGTCATCATGAGGCGAACCGGTAAAACGAGCTGCATGGCCTTGTACCGGCGCAGGAGCTTTATGGCGCTCTGCCGGCATACATGGCGCATCTGTGCGAGCGTTTCCGGCGTGAAATCGACCTTCCCCGCGCAGATCTGCCAGCCCAGGTAAGAGAAGCTCTCCCCGGGCATCACATACCGTGTTTTCGTTTCATGAAGAAGGAGCTTCGCCTCCGCCGTCGTATCACGCAGTCGGCTGACCAGATGATCCAGCTCCTGCTGACTTTCTGCGCCGATGAGAATATCATCGACGCATCTGGCATAAAACGCGGCGTTCCGATCCATGTACTCGTCGAGCTCCCGCAGATACACGTTTTCGAAGAAACCCGTGAGCGGCAGTCCGGTCTTCACGGCAGGCGGCGTCGTAAAAATCTGGCGATCAAGGAACGTCCGGAGAGAGGGATCCATGCCGGGCAGCGCCCCAATGGCAGTGGAGAGTCGACCGGCGTCGATGCTCTCGCCGTAATGACGGATATCGGTTTTGAACAGGTACAGCTGCGCAAAGCCGCGGTGGTTCCGGATGGCCGACAGGGCATTGCGCGGATGACGTCCGCGGATATGGGAATACAGATGCTCCGAAAAACAGCTGTCGAAAAGGCCAAGGGCCTGATTCATCAGCGACAGCAGAGCCTGCTCCTTCCAGGGAAGAGAATAGACCGTACGTGGATTGCCGTGGAACCGGATCTCCCGGGCGTTCGGCTCGGAAAGAGGCTTCTCACCGTGTATGAGCCCCGCAAGATCCGCGGCACAAGCCGGGGAAGAAAGCCATTCCGAGAATATATTCTTTTCTTCTTCCGTAAAATGGGACGAAGTCAGCATCTTCCGCTGCACGCGCTGCCGGCTCTCCGGGGACAGCGCTTCACGGAACAGCGGCGAATCGTCCTCCCGGAACAGGTCCTGTCGGTCCCGGATCAGGGAATCATCCATCGCTCATTCTGCCTTTTTTACAGCGCTTTCCAGCTTCTGGTAGGATTCCGCCAGCATGCGAAGCTGAAATTCGACGAAAGGATCGTAATCAAAAGGTTTGTGGCCGTAGAACATTCCGGAAGCCTGGATGATCCGCAGCTGGTATTCTACGGCATGGAACCGGTGCAGGGTGATGTCATAGGGCAGGTACAAAGCGCAGCGGTAACCGGCCCTGAACAGCAGCTGCTGCACCAGCAGCGCGGAAAGCCGCCCATTCCCGTTTTTCAAGGGATGGATGCAGATAAACTCCAGGAGGAACTTGAAAACATCCTCAGTACGGTCGTCCTGAGGATGGTTCAGATAGCCGTATTTTTCACACAGCTCGTCGATCGCCGCCGGTGTTTTCTCGGCAGAGACCGGAATATAGAAATAGTCTTTGGAAGCAACGCGGTTATTCTCTGCTTTAAACCCCTGCCCCGCCATCGCCGTCCCCTCCGTCATCAGCTCAAACAGAGTCAGGATCGTCTCCGGGCAGAGCTCGGTCTCCGGGTGCTCCAGCAGGTAGGAGAGCGCAGCCATCTCGTTCATGTCATCATCCTGATGGCCGACTGCATAGACCAGGGGCAGCCAGCCTCCGGTCAATGCAGTCCCGGGAAGCAGAGGGTACAGAATCCGGTCAAGTTCCCGGATCTCAGGTATCCCCATAGTGATACGGATCCCAGCCTCCGGCAATCTCCTTGAGCTGCTCATCGGTCAAAGAGTCGGCTTTCGCAAGCTGCTCGAGGAGGCCGGCTGCCCCTTTTTTTCCGACAGAAAAGCCTTTCTGCGCAAAGAACGCAATGACATCTTCCGCGTTGGTCATAGCGGCAACGCTCTTCAAAAGTTCAGGGGTCAGATCAGTCAGCTCCAGTTTTTTCATTTGTTCATTCTCCTTTTCTTTTGTTGATTGAGGAAACGTAAATGCTGGGGAATGTTCACACATTCCGCATACATTGCTTTCTTCCATAACCGCCTGCCTGGTTCGGAGAAGTCTCCGCAAGATGGAATCACGCAATATGAACAGGCTGCGCAGAGCCACTGCGCATTCCTCAGGTCCGAATGATCACGCTGTCAGCAGCGTTCAAATATATATTACCGCAATGATGCAGAAAAAACAAGTGCGCGGATCTTGCCTTGCGCGAATTATCCCATGCTGAAATGCGTCAGGAGCACATAGAACGCTACGGCGATGCAGGCAACGACGGCCCCGTTATACCATTTTTCTCCGATAGCTTCTTGAATTTCGTATCACTCTCTCCTTCTGCCCTGCGGCAGTGGATTTCTCCCGTTTCATGGCTCCGCGCCTTCTTCACCGTCCGTTGTCTTTCCGTCCGGTTCACCCGCGCCCGTGCCGCTCTCCTCCAGCTGCTGGCGGGAGACCAGTTCCGCGAAGAAGCCGCTCCTGGCGATCAGTTCGTCATAGGTACCGTCTTCAAGGATCTTTCCTCCGTCCAGTACAAGGATCCGATCACACTCCCGAATCGTAGACAGGCGATGGGCAATCACAATTCTGGTGCACTTCATGCTGTCCAGGGCTTCCGAGATCTTTTTCTGCGTCACGTTGTCCAGGGCGCTGGTCGCCTCGTCGAAGAAGAGGATTTTCGGCTTCGGCGCGATTGCCCGCGCGATCATCAGGCGCTGGCGCTGACCGCCGGAGATGCCGCCCTGGCCTTCCGAAATGACGGTATGCATGCGCATAGGCATCCGGCGGATGTCGTCGGCAATTCCGGCGATCTCCGCGGCTTCCCAGGCTTCCTGCATCGTCAGCCATGGCGCCGCGACCACGATATTCGAGTAAATATCACCGCTGAACAGTTTTCCGTTCTGCGTGACCGTGCCGATCCTGCGCCGGAGCGAATGGGGATCCACGGTCCGAATGTCGTGTCCGTCGTAATAAACCGCGCCGCGCTCCGGGGTCTCAAAGCCCAGCATGATGCGCATCAGGGTGGATTTCCCGCAGCCGGTTCTGCCCACGACCGCCACGTACTGGCCGGGGCGGATCTTCAGACTCAGGTCGTCCAGGACCGGGGGCTGAGACTCGTCATAGCGGAAGGTCACATTGTTCAGCTCAATGGCTCCGGAGACCTGGCTTAGCTGGATTTTGTCCTCCGAGGTTTCGGGCACGGTCTCCATGATGGGTTTGACCATGTTCAGGATCGGACTGAAGCCGGCAATGGTCGAGGCGACACCAGCCAGGGCCATGAACGCGCCGTTGATGGCGCCGTAGGCCGCGTTGAAACCGTAGTATTCCGCCGTTGAAACGCCGCTGCGGATGGCTACGGCATAGAGGACCAGCGTTCCGATCAGGGAAATCGCCAACGTGATCACGGAGCTGATCTTCAGAAAGAACGGCGGATTGTATGAGAGCTTCGCTTCTCTCGCGTACAGCCTGCCCCAGCGTGCAAAAGCGCGCTTCTCCGAACCGGTGAGGCGGATCTTCTGCATGCCGGAGATGATTGCGTAGCTCATACCGCTTTCCTTGCTGCCAAGCTCCATCTGTTTCCGGGTCACGCCTGTCTGGACCAAAACCGTAATGATCGTTACCACGAGCGTCAGGACCGTTACCGTCAAAGCGGGTGCGATCAGGGCCGGCGCATAGGCGGAGAGCTGGGTAATATAGGCCAGCGACATTACGGCCGAAAGCCCCGTTGAAAGCACTGCGTCCACCATCTGGTTGCAGAGCGTGGTCATATAGCTCGCGCGGGCGCTCAGTTCACCGGCGCTGTAGTTTCGGAAGAAGTTTGCGGGCAGGGAAAGAATGCGCATCATCGTCGCCGCAAACACGTTCACATCCAGTTTGATGCTGATACGGGCTGAGAGAAGCGCTTTGAGCGTGCTGAGCAGCACCCCGCTCAGCGTGGCGCAGACGAGGAAGATCGCCGCGCCCAGCAGCATCCGGCCGCTCCCTGAGACCAGCACGTCGGAGAAGAGGCGGTTGTTGATCCACGGCAGCATCATGCCCGCGCTCGTCACAGCCAGCATGGCCAGGACCAGATATACAAAATCCGAAAGGGCAATCTGTCCGATGATATACGTTACCAGGTCCCCGACGGAGAGTGGTTTCAGAGGGAAAGGCCGATAGAACATGATGGCGTCGCAGCTGATCAGATCCCGGTTCTTTTTGTCCACTACGACTGTTTTCCCGGTGTGGCTGTCCTCAAAGCGGTAATGAGCCACGCCCAGGGGAAGCAGCGCCACCACACTGCCGTCGTCCGTCCGGGTCGCAAGAAGGGCTCCGGAGGCTTTCCGGTCCCAATTGTCGTCCAGTCGTACATGCCGGCTCATGATTCCATGCGGCCGAAGCGCCGCCTCCAGGAACTCATTCATGTCGTGAAAGTCGTCTTCTGGGAATTCCGGGCGTCTGATGTGGTAATACTTCAGAATGTCTTCAACTGCATCGCGCGTGACGATCCGGTCGTCGTTCAGCGCTTCACTGATGCGTCGGCCCAGGACGGCGCCGGCCATATCATACATGGAGTCGGTAAAATCGTCCTGCGCGGAAGCTTTCCGCGCGCGGATCTGTTCGTCATAGAGGCTCATTGTCTTTCCTCCCCAGCTCAGGCACTCTGGACCAGCGTCCGGTAGGCGCCGTTCAGAGCCATGAGCTCGGCGTGCGTCCCGCGCTCCAAGACCTTTCCGTGGTCCAGGACAATGATCTCGTCGCTGTCGCGGATGGTCGAGAGCCGGTGCGCGATCACGATGCACGAGATGCCACGATCCTGAATGGAACGCACCACATCGTACTCCGTGCGGGCATCCAGCGCGGAGGTCGCTTCGTCCATGATGACCAGGGTTGGATCCTGCGCCAGCACCCGGGCGATCTCAAGCCGCTGGCGTTCCCCGCCGGAGAAGTCCTTGCCGCCTTCGGTCACTGGGTACTGGTAGCCGCCCGGCCGGTGCATGATCTCTTCGTGGATCTGAGCGTCCCGGGCCGCGAGGATCATCTCGTAGTCCTCGATGCTGTCGTTCCACATCTTGATGTTGTTCTCAATCGTGTCTTCAAAAAGAATGATATCCTGGTCCACCACCGCAAGCGAACTCGTCAGCACGTCGCGGTCGATCTCACACAGAGGTTTGCCGTCCAAAAGGATTTCTCCGCTCCAGGGCTGGTACAGACCGGAAATCAGTTTGGCAAGGGTGGACTTTCCGCAGCCGGAGGTGCCGACAAACGCGATACGCTGGCCGGGCTGCAGCTCCAGGTCAAAATCCTCGATCAGAGGTTCGGCCAGCGGGGAATAACCAAAGGTCACGTGGCGCATGCTGAGACTTCCGCGGAGCTTCGAGTATTCCTTCTCCGGCTCCTGCCCGGGCTCGGTAATTGAGGCAAGCATCACGTCTTCCGGATATTCCATCACATCCTCGATGCGCTCCATATCCGTGCGCATCTCCTGCAGGCGCTGGCCTGCCCCGATCAGGGAGAACACCGGGGACATAAAAGAATTCAGCAGGCCCTGGAAAGCCATAATCATACCGGCGGTGAACTCGCCATGCATCGCAAGCCACACCCCGATGATCAGAACCGCGGCGTTCAGAAGGCCCGTCAGGATGGACGGGATCATGCCAAGGTAGCGGTTCAGTTCCTGATAGCGGTTGTTCTGCGTGTTCACCGCAGCCTGGTACCCTGCCCAGCGTTCAAAATAACCGTTCTCCGCGCCGCTGGCCTTGATCGTTTCAATCATCTCCATGGCCGAGGTCGTCGCCGACGACAGCTTTGCCTTGTCACGCATCATCACACGCGCAATATTGATACGGCGTTTGGAGATCAGGTTTGCGGTCAGGATCTGAAGCAGAATCGTCACCACTCCGATCAGCGTCAGAAGCCAGGAATAGCGGACCATGACGACGAGATAGAACACCATCATCACCGTGTTCACCGCCATGGGCGCGATTGTCGTCACGATTTCTTCCGCGATCCGCGCATTCGCGCTCTGGCGCGACTGGATATCGCCAGCCATGCGCTGGCTGAAGAATTCCATCGGGAGCCGAAGGACCTTCCACATGTAGGAGGAGTTGCCCGTTACGGCCATCTTTCCGCTCAGAGAGAGGGAGTAAATTGCCTTGATCCAGGCCGCTGCCAGCTGCAGAAGTGCCATTGTGCCGAGTCCGATGAGAAACGGAGTAAACCAGGTGGGTTCCTTTCCTGTCAGCATCCGGTCAAGGAAGATACGGGAAAACGCAGTGTTCGGAATGCCGATCAGCGCGCCGATTACCGAGCTCAGGAGGACAAACCACAGAGCGTCCTTGGCGCCGCCGAGACGGCTACGGACAAAGTTTCCCACGCTCTTCGGCGCCCCGCCCGGCTCGAAGCTTTCCCCGGGCACCATCTGCAGGGTGATCCCGGTGAAGCTCTCATCGAAGGTCTCCATCGACACGCTGTAGTATCCGCGGGCCGGGTCGTTCAGATAGACCTTGTTCCCGCGGAACCCGTCGCAGACGACGAAATGGTTGAAGTTCCAGTGGACGATGCAGGGAAAGACCCCATTCTCACGCAGCGCCTCGGGTTCGTAGCGGTAGGCGCTGACCTCCATGCCGTAGTTTTCCGCCGCCGTCATGATGTTGGCGGCGTTGCTGCCGTCCCTTGACACGCCGCAGTCCTTCCGAACCTGTTCGAGAGGGACCCACTTGTTATAATAAGCCAGAATCATGGTGAGGCAGGCCGCCCCGCATTCCAGGGCCTCCAGCTGCATAATGACCGGTACCCTGGCAATGCCTTTTGTCACCGGCTCATTCTTTTTCTTCATGAGTGCGTTTCCCTCAGTTGATCACATAGGTGATTGGATGCGCCTCGGTAACGCTTCCGTTGTCTTCGTGTACCTCCACGGTCCCGAAGACCATCCAGCCGAGAATTGCCACCAGAATCAGGGCAATCGCGATCAGCACGATCCATACAGAAGGCGTTGTCACACGGATATAATCATTCAGATCCTCGGGCTGGTTCACCCGGTTGATGTTCTTTTCTCTGTAGATATCGCTCATGGCCATACCTCCTGTATCAGCATATCAGAACAGCAAATCGTACAATCAGAATTCTTTCGGGAGAAGAAAGCGGTCAGACCGGCTTTGTCCCAATTAAAGTATTATACTGTAAAATTGGTTTCTGTTCAATGCTTCACTTCAAAAAAAGTTTGTACGGAGGGGCAGTTCCTGCTACTCCATTTTTATTGCCTTGCCAACGATTATTTTACACTAAGCAGGTAAACACCGGACTTCTCCTGAGCGACAGCGAGTGTTGGGAATGCGCATGGCTGCCCGCGTGCTCCGGCGGCTGTCCCAACAAGAGGCTGCATTACACAAAACAGTGTCTCCCGTACAGGACCACGCCGGAAAAATGTATGCTGGCCTTATACGAGCGGATGATAATGCTTTGTGACGGTATTATAGATAATAGTGGAAGCTGCCTGGACCTGATCGGAGTAAAATTCCTCAGTTCCCAGATGGGTTGCGCTTGCTTTTAGAGGGCCGCTGTAGTAGAATCAATCAGCAAAACAAATTGAAAGTCGGCGCCGTGCCGCAGACAATTGGAAGGAGATTGAAGAACATGGAAAGAGTTTTAAAGAAGATTACCCCTGCGCTGCTCGAGAAGTTAAAGAAGTCATCCGTTCCGCTGAATTCTGAAAGCAGGAAACAGCTTTCACCTGAGCTTTTGGATAAGGTTTCCGGGGGCTGGACCTCAGAAATCGGTGGTTACTGCAGGAATTGTGACGCTGATACTATTTACTATTGGGCTAGCGATGATCCCCACGACTATTCCGAAGGAATATTCTGCGGAACATGCGGGGCGGTTTATCACTCTGTCGGAAATTTTGATGTAAACTATGCATTGACCACAATATAATAGTCCGTTTCCGCCTCAATATTCGACAAATCATACCATCCTTTCCTTCGGAAAGGGCTGTAAAGCAGAAACGACGGTCTGAGCAGCGTTTGTCTTCGCCATCATCAGCCTGGTGCTCGCAGCGGGCAACATGATCTGGGCGATCGTTGGCGGCGGCTCCCCGGTTTGAAGATGTTGCGCAGCAGATAGGATTTGCCGCAGCACCGAATGCCGGTGATGACCTTGACCTGCCCATCCTACATATAGGAAACGATCCGATTCAGATAAAGATCGCGTTTGATTTCCATGACGTTCCTTCTGTTGAGAACTTGGCTGATTTGTTATGCAACTTCTCAATGAATAATCTGCGCAGATTTCTTATCCTGAACGTTCTGCCTGAATACAAGCCTCTCCCTGATCACCATGCATACATCGAAACCCCGACGATCTGCAAGTCAGCTCGTCTGGGTTTCTTCTGTCTCTTGATCCGCGGTTGCAGACGTTATCCGTGCCATTGACATATCACCGATATCCATGCGTGCCGGGTTGACGCGGCGGAATCGCATTGCCGCTTAAGAATACTTCCTGTATATTTCCCCGCGGTTTCCTGCATCAGGTAAGACCCCACTCCTTCTTACATTCTTCGAGGGAGTATTCGATTTCACGTTCGGGATCTTGAAGGTATTTTTGGTAAAGCGCTTCACAGTAAAGATCATCTTCAGCTTCTTCACCTGCTATCAGGCCTTGTAGATAAGCCAGAACAAAAGAGAGCTTGAATTCCGGAACAGCATCAAGAAGCTGATTGCATCGTTCTCTTGTACTCAATAGATACACACCCTTTCTCCAACGATATCAAGAGTATCCTGAATATGTCCAAGCGCCTTTCCGAGTTCAGGCTGGAGATCAAGGTTCCTTCCGACCAGCCTCTGATCCCCCTGGAAGAGATGCTGGATCGTGAGCTGCCCGGGATCGTTGAGAAGTGCAGTAAGATTATATCCGGGCCTTACCTCATCGGTGTGACGGAACTTACGTCGGGCAATATGGGTATGATGCGAAAATCGGGCACGATACTGACCATCGGCGCAAAAATTCAGGAGAAAGACAACTATAATGTCAAGCTGTTTCTGAACCGCGAAATCAAGCTGCTGTTTGAACGGGAAGGGATAGACCTTCTGTGAGGCCGCGGCGATCCCTCATACGCTGTATGCTCGATGGGAAATCGGAGAACGTAAAAAGCCCGCAAAATGAACAGAAAGGGGTTTCACCATGTCGGATAAAAATATCAGAAGACGAATTGAGATCATTGATATTGCAAAATGCATTGCGATCTTCACGGTTGTCCTGGGGCATACCTCGCCCAACAGCGAGCTTCTGAGGAATACCCCGCTGCTTACGAAGATTCTCTATTCCTTTCACATGCCGCTGTTCTTTTTTCTGTCCGGTCTGTCGATGTCCCCAAAGCCCCTCAAAACCCGTGACGAGCGGCATCTCTTTTTCCGGAAAACGGTACTGACACTGGTGATTCCCTATCTTCTGTGGGCTCTGATTTACAGCAATTTCAGTTTTCCGAATCTGGGGTGGATTCTCTACGGATCCTGGGCGGCTCTGGGAAAAACCGGAACCGTGACATCGTTGTGGTTTTTATCCTGTCTGTTCTGCGCGAGGATTCTTGTTCAGGGAGTCTTTTCCCTTCTCTCACACTCGCGTTATGGCAGCCGGCGGCCGGTCTATCTGATCCCCGCGGTGATCTGTCTGGTCATCGGCGCACTGTTCCCGGATCGGGAGCTCGGCTACCCCTGGTGTGTGGACATCGCCTTTACCGCCGCCTGCTGCATTCTTCTGGGTGTTGCGGTCAGAGACGGCGTGATCAAGCTCTCTGTCCAGAAAGCCTGGGTGCTTTTCTCTCTGCTCGCCGCTTCTGTTCTTTTCTATGCTCTTCTCCTGCACCGGCTCGGGGACCGTTTTGTCAACATCATGATGTTCAAGGGTTCTTACGGCGATCCCGCCTATGCGATGGCCTTTGCCGTTCTGGGCGGCTTTGCCGTGCTGCTTGTTTCCATGCTTCTCAAACGCGCTGCGGACGAATGGCTCTACGATGTGGATTTGAAACCCATGATCTATCTTGGGCAGCACACCATGGGCGTGTTTCTTCTGCATAAGCCCATGCTTCAGAACATCTTTCTCCCTGCGTTTCACAGTCTGCTCCCCACGGGACCGGATCTTCTGGTCCGGCTTCTGGCGGCGGTGGTCTCGCTCGTACTGAGCTTCTGGCTCTGCAGGCTGGTTGAGTACTACATACCTGAGCTTGTGGGGATCTTCAGCAAGGACATCATCGCAAACCCGGTGTTATCGCAGGAAAACAAATAACGCGAACGAACTCCACGCACAAGAACGATCAGCAAACGCCTGTCTTAAATGCATCAATTTTTGTGAGAAACAGCCATGAAACGAACGATTTCGAAAACCATCAATCTTCTGATCGGCATCATCGTCCTCTGGACCTGGCTTTCCGTGACCTTCCGGCTTGGACGGCTCGGTGCGCAAAGCGAAGGCGGACTCGGGAATCTCCGGTATTTCACGGTCCTGTCCAATCTTCTGCAGTGCGGTGTTTCCCTTGCATATTGCTGCGGTCGGAAGGTCAGCCGCTGGAAATACGCCTCCACAACCGCCATTGCTTTCACCTTTTTCGTTGTGCTTTTCTTTCTGGGACCGGCACGCGGCTATGACGCGGTGTATACCGGGGCCAATTTCTGGTCTCACCTGGTTGTACCGCTCCTCGCGATGGTGGATTTCCTTTGTTTTGACCGGGAGGGGACCTTCACGCTGCGCGACAGTGTTTACGCCATGTTTCCAATGCTGGCCTACTGCCTGTTTTATACCGGGAACCTGCTCCTCAACGGTGTGGAGGGGAACGACTGGTACGGGTTTGCCAAGGCCGGTCCGCCGGCCGCGGCCGCCGTCCTTCTTGCACTGCCGGCTGTGAACTGGATCCTCGCCCTGTTGCTCCGTCTTCCCCGGAAGAAATAGGGCATGCTGCCTTTCAGGGCGTTATAGCATGGTGTTGCCTCAAAACAGCTAATAAGGTTATTCGATGCAACGCCTCTTTCGTTTGACCAGGAATGTTGAAAAAGCCGACAGCCGCCCCTTTTTCAAGGGACGGCTGCTGTTATTCTTCAGATGAACTAGATGTCGTTTCGGCACCGGATAACTGTTCCATAACTGGGGCACGGTCCAATGAGAATGCCATTAAGGGCAAGGCCGCCGTCTACGGCCTTCAGCATTTCCCTGTCCAGTTCAATGCCCGCATCCGCAAGAACCTTTGTCAGTTCTTCTTCGCTCTTGCAGTCTCTGAGTTTTTCCTTGATTTCGTCGCTGAGATTATCAAACAAGTTTTTTTCGCTCATGTGTCCTCTCCTTTTGTGAACCCGCCCGTAAAAATCCGTGACGTGTTCAACACAGTTCGGTTTCCGTTGACTGTCAGCCCTTGGTGCGGCAGGTGTTCCGGCACGGCTCCACCATTCCGCGATTGATGCATGGTGCTCTGACAATACCATCGAAGGCAAAGCCGCCGTCAACGGCCTTCAGCATTTCCTTGTCCAGTTCGATGCCCGCATCCGCAAGAACCTTCGTCAGTTCTTCTTCGCTCTTGCAGTCTTTGAGTTTTTCCTTGATTTCGTCGCTGAGATTATCAAATAAGTTTTTTTCGCTCATGCGTCTTCTCCTTTTGTATCTATGGGATGTACGGTGACTGTATCACACGTTTGCCTTACAGAACTGAATTAATTATAACACAACCTGTTATATGAGGCAACAGATTATTTGAGCCGCAAGCGGTGATTCCTTGCCTGACCGGAGTTGACTTTCTTGACAGGATGCACTATATTACACGTAAAGCGTGATTCAATCTTTTTTCCGGAGAGTAAATTTGATGAGTAGAACTGCCCGTGAGGCGGGATGGCATATATCCCGCTATAATCTTGCCGCGCCGATCCCCGACAGCGACAAGACAGCCATCGTGAATCTGTTTGCGGGCACATGCGGCGCATACAGCAGAGCTGAACTGTACCTTTTAAGCGAGCTGGGGAAGCTTGACGAAAACCACCCGATTCTGAAACGCTTTTCAGAGCGTGGCCTGATTGTCAATTTTGACGAGAGAGCGGCGCTGGATGCGCTGGGAAGAATGGACTGTTCCTTCGGCAATACGGTTGATCTGACCATCTGTCCGACGATGGGCTGCAACTTCGACTGTCCATACTGTTTCGAGTCGCACAGGGCGGGGCGGATGAGCGAAAAGACGATCAGCGAGGTTGCGGGTCTTGCCGCGCGTATGCTGAAAGTATCCTGTGCGCAGAGGCTGAACGTCACCTGGTTTGGCGGCGAACCGCTGCTCGCACCGGACATCATCGAGGATCTTTCCGGCCGGCTGATGTCTCTGGCCGCTCTTGCCCGCGCTCAGTACACTGCGAGCATCATCACAAACGGCTATCTGATAACACCTTCCATCGCGGAAATGCTCGGGCGATGCGGCGTCACGGAAGCACAGGTGACACTCGACGGCGTGGGTGCAGATCACGACCAAACCCGCCGCCTTGCCGGAGGAGGGGCGACGTTTGAGCGTATCACGGATAATCTGCGTTCGATCAAACTGCCTTTCGCCGTAAGGGTCAGGCATAATATCCATGAGGCGAACCGTGACCGGATCCCTGCGCTGAAGGCTTTTGTTGAGGAGCTTGCGAGGGAGAGCGGCAATCATCTCACATATTATTCCGCGGAAGTAAGCGGCAATGACGCCTCCGATGATCGCGGCTCGGAACTCAGACTGCTTTGCACAGACGACGCGGGAGATGTCGTCGTAAAGCGTGACGCACTCGCATTCTCAAAAGGACGCGGAACATTCTGCGGCGCAAGCAGATTGTACAGCGTCGGCGTCGATGAGACAGGCAGATTGTTCAAGTGCTGGGAGGATGTGGACAAGACCGAACACAGCTTCGGCGCGGCTTCCGTATGGGATCCTGCCGATCCGATCACAACAGCTGACCGGCCGGATCAGCTGACGGCTTACTTAAACACCGGACTTCCCCTGAGCGACAGCGAGTGTTGGGAATGCGCATGGCTGCCCGCGTGCTCCTGTGGCTGCCCCAACAAGAGGCTGTATTACGCAAAACAGTGTCTCCCGTACCGGAACACGCCGGAAAAATATGTGCTGGCCTTGTACGAGCGGATGAGGAATGAAAAAGCGGAGTAATCTCTGCTGTAATCGAACAGCACACTCTGGAAATGAATGAGGCGTTGCCTCTCAGTAGCATGAAATGCTTTTCTGAGGCAACGCCGTTCTTCATATGTGGCTTAATCAGGTCTCTGATACTAAGATTCCGAAAATGTAGACACTATTTACGGACTTCGATCGCCGCTGGGAACACCTCGGTCGCCTTCAGGCCCGGCGCCGGGTTTAGTGGAACGCCCCAAGCTTTCTCAAACTTTGCCCTGACCGCAGCCAGGTTCTTCAGGCCATATCGGCTTCTTTCTGACAACGTACGCCGATCATCGTTGCAGAGAAAGCCCGGAATCGCTCATTCCGCCGCTGTCTTTCCCATACAAAGCCGGATGACGAGCGGGTAGACCGTAATGCAATAGAAAACAGTCAGAGTCGTGCTGACGAAATGGCCCCAGCACTTTCCCAGTATTTCGTCCAGCGGGTCGCCCAGAAAGGTGAGCATAACAAAGCTGGAAACTTTTGAAGACGATCTACCGTTCATCTGAAAAAGCAGATAAATAGAGCATGGTCTCAATCGGCCATGCTCATTTTCTCAGCGCAAATTTTCAGCCACTAAATGGAGAAAAATTATTCCGATTTTTCAACCACTAATTACAGATGTTTCCTATATTCGCAAGCATTGTTCGGGCAGAAAAGAATGTGTTCCAACGTTGAGGAAGAGACACAACTACTGGGTTCTTTCTTTTTCATTTGAGGAAAAGGTGAAGCTGACAGATATCCCGCTTGAGGAACAGGTAATCCTTTCCGTTGACCTTGGAATTAACAGCGCCTGCGCTTGTTCGGCTATGCGCTTAGATGGCACTATTCTTGGAAGAAAGTTCCTGAATCTTCCAAAGGAAGAAGACTCTCTGACGCATGCCCTGAACAAGATCAAGAAGGCACAACAACATGGTGCAATGGGGACGCCACGCCTGTGGGCTAAGGCAAAAGGTATTAACGACCAGATATCCGTCAGAACAGCACAGTTCATCGTAGACACAGCGATTCTCTACAGTGCGTTTACCATCGTGTTCGAGCATCTCGATACGAAAGGCAAGAAGAAAGGTTCAAAGAGCAAAAGACAGAGAATACAGCACTGGCGAGCACAATACGTTCAAAGCGTGGTAGCCGATAAAGCGCATCGCCTTGGAATCCGCATTTCCAGAGTCAACGCTTGGAATACATCCCGCCTGGCTTTTGATGGTAGCGGAGAAGTTATTCGTGGAAAAGAAGCAGGTTTTAAGACAAATGCGATGTGCAAGTTCCGGAACGGGAAAACTTATAACTGCGATCTGAACGCAAGTTACAACATTGGTGCAAGATATTTTATTCGCGAGATACTAAAATCCTTGCCGGCAACATCAAGGTTGCGCATTGAGGCAAATGATCCTCAATGCAGTAAGAGAAGCACCTCAACCTACTCCACGTTAATTAATCTTTGTGCGGAACTTCATGCTGCGGCGTGATT